>JAQYWP010000390.1 GCA_029379285.1 Rhizonema sp. PD38 | reverse complement strand
GTGAAAATTCCTTAAAATTATGCTAAGAATTATTACAGATTTTGATGGTCCGATTATTGATGTTTCTGAACGTTATTACCGCGTCTATCAATATTGTCTCTTGAAAACTCGACGCTCAAACCAGGAGGTGCAAGAACTAACTAAGGCGGAATTTTGGCAGTTAAAGCGATCGCGAACTCCTGAAAAACAAATTGCTATTATTTCCCTTTTAGATGAAACACAAGCACAAGATTTTGCCCACTTGAGACGACAAATTATACATACAGAACCTTACTTCCAGTACGATACGCTTGCTACTGGTGCGGTAGAAGCACTGTTGAAAATTCAACAAGCAGGAGTTGATTTAGCGGTGATGACTATGCGCCGGATTCGGGAACTAGACTATGCTTTTAAAAAATTCGATTTAGAGAGGTTTTTTCCTGAAAACCGCTGTTACTGCTTGAATAATGACTACGTGAAAACCCGTGACATTGATGATAAACCGTTATTAATGGCACGAGCCCTAGCGGAGTTACCAACCGCTGCTGATACTTGGATGGTGGGTGATACTGAAGCCGATATTACTGCAGCTAAGAAACATGGTATTAAAGCGATCGCGGTAGAGTGTGGCATCCGCGATCGAGTTGAGTTGGAAATCTTTCACCCTGACATCATTGTCAAGGATCTAAGAGTTGCTCTAGATTTTATCCTGTTACCGCAACAGTCCTGAGTATGCTATTCGTTTCAGCTATTGAACATGAGAGCGACTGTAACTAGCGTAGAAAGCTATTTATTACCCACAGCAGTATGAAAGTTACCACTGTAGAAAATTGATTTGGACTCAGAGTTATGAATTCACGCATTGGGGTTACAACCCAGCCAGCTACTACTCCAGCAGCAAGTAAGCCGATGATTAAACCAATTAATGTGAACAAAACGGCGCGACCAAACTTGCCTTCCTTACGATAGAGAAAATAGATACTAATACCTACTCCTACAATCAATGCTAACTGCAAAACTTGGTCGTTCCCAGATTGCAAAATCCCATCGCTTCTCATTGGATAAAACAGACTTATAGCACTCAAACCTAGATACCAAGCTCCAGGTAACAGAACTTCTATAGGCGTTGGCTTGTCTAGAATTCGTTGCAACCACGCAGGTGACTGCTTGCGAAGGTTTGAATTTTCTTTAGGAGGTGCTTGTAGTCTTACTTCTGGAAACCGAATGCGTTCTGGCACTTTTATTTTGCCTTCTTGACGCATCCTTAGGCGCTCCATTAAAATCGCATCGTAAGCTGCCTCTATAACTTCTAGACGCTTAACATCGCCACTGTATTGCTCCAGTAGGCGATTGCGAACATCCTGAATTTCATCGAAGCTAGCGTCTTCTGGCACCCCAAGTTTTTCGTAGGGATTTTGATCACTCATGAGAGTTTTTTACTTCAGCCTCACTCAGCAGCAGTCTTTTATGAAGGAAATACAGCTTGCCTGTTTGACATTGATCGAAACCAATGCTTTAGTCGATGTACATGTCCTAAATGGATATTAGCACGGGTAAGTCTAATCGACTTGGTAATTTTAACTATAGTCACTTTAACATATTGTGATAACTCCGTGTATCCCCTCATGTCGTTCACTGATCGGGGCTTTACTCTAGAATTTGAGATGGGAATCTCTAAAAGGCGGTTTTTATGCAAAAATTTTCTCTTCTATTCCAGATTTGGCAACTTACAGTGCCTTAAATAAATTTTAAATGTAAGACATGAAAATGCTTTTTGTCATAAAGCCGCAGATCGATTTAAAATTGAAGCGTTTTAAATTACTAAACAACTGGGTGAAGTAAAGTGTCCTATGCTACCCACTTACTGCGGCTAAAGATAAAGCATCTGCCAACTGGACACAAGGTTGACAATTACTAACTTGAAACCAACGTTACGGGGTGGCATTACCTAAATATTAGCGCTGTAATTGCCGATCTCCCTGAGTGCAATATTACTTGGACAATCAGGAAATTAGCTCATTAGCCTTGTATATTTTAATTGCCACCAGTGCGGAAACTGCGCCTTGAGCGCAAATTAGCCTATTAATCTTATGAATTTTTGTGCAAAGTGATGGTCATGGCTCCTGCCAAGATTCTTGTAGTTGATGACGACCCTGCAGTTCGGAATTTAATCCAACGCTTTTTAATGAAGCAGAACTATCAGGTAGAGGCTGCCGAAGATGGTAAGACAGCCTTGGGTTTATTTGAGCAATTCAATCCCGATCTGGTAATTTTAGACGTGAATTTACCAGATGTCATTGGGTTTAACCTTTGTCAGGAAATGCAAAGCCGGAACGGAGTTTTTGTTTTGATGCTGACAAGTCGTGCAGATGAGGCTGATAAAATTCGCGGCTTTTCTAAAGGCGCTGATGACTATCTCACTAAACCATTTGGTTTAGGAGAATTAGAAGTCAGAGTCGCTGCTATTTTGAGGCGCAAACGGGTTGTGACGACAGCAGAACAAAAACGACTGGTATTTGAAAAGCTGATGATTGACCCCGTGCGGCGTGAGGTAACACTTAACAGCCAACCAGTATCCCTAACTGCTCTGGAATTTGACTTGTTACATTTTTTAGCTAGCCATCCAGGTCGAGTTTGGCGACGCTCAGAACTTATCCAGGAAGTGTGGGATTATGAATACGTGGGCGACCAAAGGGTTGTAGATGTGCATATAGGTCAAATTCGCCGAAAGATTGAAGTTGATACTAGCCAGCCTGCATTAATTCAAACTGTACGCGGTGTTGGGTATAAGTTTGAGTGTCCTACTCAACCTCAAATGTCTGAGAAATCTTCACCGTCAAACAACTTCTAATACTCGCTCTGGTTCAAACCCACTCATTTGAAATCACGAATGAAGGCAGTCCGTAGAAGGTATGTAGCAGGTCGAAAGAACCCACCAATAATAAATTCACTCTTTTAATTGAGGAAGTCACGACATTGCATAAATAGTGCAAAGCAGATCTGCCTGATGATTTTGTCCGTCTGACTTCATGTCTCAGTATTAAGTTATGAGTGTTTGATGTAATAAAAGAGGATACAGATCCTTTTTTCATCTACCTTCTACGACCTTCTACATCCCATCTATTACCTACTTTTTAGTCAGAATTTAGCTTGAAACCCACAACTAAACGAATCGGGTTTATTCAGATGACATTTTGCCTTTATCCATACTAAAATCGTGGGCGCTCAACCGTAATTCATCCCTGCCTGCATACAGAATTCTTCTGCAATTCTGGCTCAGTCGCGGGTGTCTTTTTCATTAATAACGATTCACTTGAAGTAGGTGAAGTACTCACTTTTGCCGGGTTTAATCAAACGGTGAGTTCGTTGTTAGTAAAGCGCATTTCTACTTAGGAGTGATGAAACAAAGTTTCTAGATAAACGCGAGCGGCACGGCGATCACTATCTCCATTTTGGAGTAAAAATAGGGATAACGCTGCTGTAAGTACGCGATTTTGATCCCAATCCGGATGTTTTTCTAAGTAGTTTTTGAGAGATTCGTCCAATGTTTCAGGTATTTCTGTAAAGATGCTAACTGTTGTGTTCATTTCTGTTTTTCTCCTTTGAAGTTGAGCAACGGGAAATCTTGCTTTTGGTGAAGCCTAGGGCAAGAATATGCAGTCCTTAGCTATTGGCACAGCTAAGGTATTCGCCTCTGCTTTGTGAATCAATTCAGCCTTTTTTATCTATCTATCCACGAATAGTCCTTCTTTTCTGGAAACTAGTGTGCTACATGGGTTGTGTTTTCTGACGTTTGATAGTTCAGTACGTGGTAGTTCACATAACCTCATCCACCTACATAGCACCCAAGGGTGGGCTGATTTATTTATTGGAGCTCCTAGTGAGTGTTTTTATGTAGGTGTTTAACCAATATAAAAGCAAGCCGCATCATTTTGCGGCAAAAGGGGGTGGGTTTGTCAATGCTGCAAAATATTAAGAACATTTTATAAAAACTCAATATTTACGCAATAATAGGGATCCCAACCTAGTTTTTGTTACACTTCTTAATAAAAACTCAGTCTTTTAAGTTCCTTTTCACTCTTCATTCATTAATCCTCAGCAAAACGGCAACAGCCGATAACTGCGTGAAGCCCCTGTGGAAAACCTAGACAGAGCTTGTGGAAACGTTGTGGAATTAGTGAGGAAAAAGACAATTAATAAATAAGAATTACAAAGCTGTAGGTATTGCCCAAATTATGCTAAAGTCTATGAAATATTGCTTATACTAGTGTGGCAACACCAAAAATAACAGGTGAATGCAGGTGGTAAGGAATCGAAAGTGGGTAAGATTTTTGACAGTTAGCTCAAATTTGTAAAATCAAGCAAAGTTTATTAGTACAGGAGACGTGGAAATTAAGCTAATAATCGCAATTCTTATATAGTAGGCAATGCAAGCTTTTTAAATTTTTTTCTAGCAGGAATTTTGTAGGCGTCGGTTTCTAACCCTAACTGAAGTGCAAATTGTCGGCAATCAATAGATATCTTCGTATCAGATGGGGGGAACCTGCCAGTTAAGTCATTGTGTTGATAGAAACAATGGGATGGCAACTTAAGTTGCCCACTGTTTCATCCCAGACAGTCAAGCATAAGAACAAAGTTTTCTGGATACAGAACACGTTTACTTTCTTTGATCTTCACTTTCAGACTTATTTAAAAATAACTCTCTAGTCATCAAACTAGATCTACAGTCGCTTGGGTTCACACCGCCCGCCAACTTTCAGCCTGAATCCGCGTGTACTCGCTGTGGGCGGTGTTGGCTCAAATAAGGCGGTCGATTTATTTACTGGTAATTGCCAGAACCGAGAACTTAGATTTTAAACCTCAGCCACAACTTGTTCTTGTTCTCTTTCTACAAAAGCTTGGACACGGGCACGGTAATTCCGCAAAGTTTCATCTACCCAATCGCGATCATTACTGTTAGCGTACAAATGTACCAGTGGTTCGCTAGCGTCTGGTAAAACCAATAACCAACTGTCATCATAGGGTTGGCAAATTTTCACCCCATCAATAAGTTCTAGATTTTGGGCTGGATGAGTTTCTACCAAGTGGCGCATCAGTGCGCCTTTAACTGTCCAAGGGCAGCGGACTGTATAAGCCCTGTGAATGACGCGAGGCAATTCTGATCTGATGGAAGCAAGCGATCGCTCTTGTATGGTTAGCATCTCAATCAACTTGGCGACACAGAACATTGCATCAAATCCCGGATGTAATTCGGGGAAAATAAAGCCAGTGTCGCCACTACCTCCTAAAACTACATTATGATTTTTATGACAAGCCTCCATTAATGCTGTGGGATTTGCCTTAGTGCGAATCACTTTGCTATCGTGGCGACGGGAAATTTGTTCTACCGCACTGGAAGCATGAACTGGCACAACGACAGTTCCTCTCGGGTTAGCCGTTAAAATCATGTCCACCATCAGTGCTGTTAACATTTCCCCACGAATGGGAATGCCAGACTCATCAACTAAAATGAGTTGTTCTCCATTCCCTGTGACTTGGACACCAAAAGTCGCCTTCAACGCTTCCACCACATGACCTAGTTGAGTGAGGAGTAGTTCGCGATCAGTTGCTGACATAGCAGTTTTATTTAGACTCGCATTGAGCACTACCGCATCAGCACCAAACTGATCTAACATTTGGGGCAACACCGCGCCCGAAACAGCATAAACGTAGTCAATGACAACTTTTGCCCGACTATTACGAATTGTATCAATTCGTAACAATTGCTCAAAAGCAGTGCAATATCGGTCAACGAGTTGAGTGGGGTAGGTGACATCGCCAATCTCGTGGATTTGCGCCCGTCGCATATCCTCCTTAAAATAAGCCCCTTCTATTTTCTTTTCCTGAGCTTTGGAAATATTAATTCCCTTAACATCAATAAATTCAATCAGGATGTAATCAGGGCGATCAGGATGCACTCGCACATGGATACCCCCTGCCACCTTCATTGTAGGTATAACAACACGAGAGATGGGGATAGCTGTTGCATCTAGGTTCTGAATGTCAACACCTACAGACAAAAGACCTGCTATTAACGATCGCGTGACCATACGAGAGATATTACGCTGATCGCGAGAAACCGTGACCCGAGAACCTGGTTTCAAGGTAGAACCGTATGAGGCCCCTAACTTCACAGCAAATTCTGGGGTAATGTCGATATTGGCTAATCCTTGTACGCCACGTTGCCCAAATAAATTGCGTTGAGCAATATTACCCCAAATTAAGTTGATGTTTAAAATCGCACCGGACTCAATCTTTTTACTGGGCCAAACGCGCACGCAAGGGCTAATTTGGGCTTCTTCTCCCACGGTGGAAAGCGAACCGACGACAGCACCTTCTAAGACATGAGCGCGACGGTCTACACGAGTACCGCGACCAATAACACAAGCCGATAAATGTGCCTCTTCACCAATTACGGCTCCATTCCAAACAATAGGTCGCTTAAGACTGGCGTAAGCGCCGATAGTGACATTATCTCCGATCACAGTTCCAGCCTCAATTTGTACTCTTGCCCCAATACGGCAATTGTCACCAATGATTGCTGGGGCTTCAATTTCGGCTGTAGAGTCAATATGAGTGTTTTGACCGACCCACAAACCAGGCGAAACCTCTTTATAAGGAAAGTCAAGTTGTACTTTACTATGTAAAGCATCATACTGAGCGTCTCGGTAAGCCTCTAAGTGACCAACATCGCACCAGTATCCTTTAGCGATGTAACCATACATTGGCTCGTCTTTCGCCAGTAGCAATGGAAATAACTCTTTGGAAAAGTCGGATTCAGTGTTTACTGGCAGGTATTCCAAAATTTCAGGTTCTAGAATGTATGTGCCAGTATTAACTGTGTCCGAAAAAATTTCACTGGTAGAAGGCTTTTCTAAAAATCGCCGAATTCGACTTTCCTCATCAGTAATGACGACCCCAAATTCAATCGGGTTGGGGACACGAGTCAAAATCAAAGTGGCTTTTGATTTTTTTTGTTTGTGAAATTCAATTGCTGCTTTTAAGTCAAAATCTGTTATACTATCACCGCTAATGACTAAAAAGGTTTCGTCTAGAAGTTCGGCAATGTTTTTTACGCAGCCTGCGGTACCCAAAGGCTGGTCTTCTTCGACAGCGTAAGTCATCTGTACACCAAAATCACTGCCATCTTGGAAGTAATCTCGCAAAACATCTGGTAAGTAATGCAGTGTTGCAACAACTTCTGTAATTTGATGCCGTTTCAGAAGATTGATGATGTGTTCGGCAATTGGTCGATTGAGTATGGGCACCATAGGTTTGGGCAAGTCAGAAGTCAACGGACGAAGCCGCGTTCCCGATCCCCCAGCCATCAGTACTGCACGCATAAATCCTCCTTAAGCTATTTGCGCATCGCAATTCTGCGTCAAGACCCATAAAACTGTTCTACTGCTCTTTCTCTAGTCTACGAACGAAGGTTCTGTTTTAAGGAACTTCCGCTTCGATGCATTACTGTCAAAATCAAGAAATACCTACTCGTCACACTAGCTTGTTTATCCTGATAAAATCAATAAAGATAAAGATATTTTACCCAAGCAAAAAATCTCTCCGGCGGATGTTTCACCAGAAAGGCTAGTATTATAT
>JAQYWP010000033.1 GCA_029379285.1 Rhizonema sp. PD38 | reverse complement strand
CCTCTACGTTGGCATTTTTTCTCACCAATCTATATCCAAACCACAGACACCAACTCACATTGAAGGAGTCGAGGCTATCGTCAATTATTTGCTACATTTGTATACGAATCCGCACGATTTTGTCATTGCTCCTTTTATGGGATACGGCGAAATTCTCATGACTTGCGAACGGATGGGACGTACTTGTTTTATTGGCGATGATAATTCTGCTCTAGTGAATTACGGAATAACCCGGTGGCAAAAGCAAGCAGGAAAGCAACTAGTACAATAAGGCAAAAGTAAAAAGTAAAAAGTAAAAAGAAAGAACACTTATTTTATAAGCTTTTTACCTATTTCAGATGGGTGGGTTATTTCCGCCGCTCTGTACTAGAGAAAATAGAACCCTCTTCAAAGAATTAAAAATTGCCGAATATCTTTGTAAATCAAGGGTTTTTGGCAACTCGTATACTGACAACCTCAGAAAAAACCTAATTGGTTAAACAATAGTAAATAGCTATACTTTTTGATTTTTACCAAATGTTCATAGTTGCACAAATATATCTTTTTTGAAAAACTGCTAAAAACGAACTATCTAATTGTTATTGGCTGTGCTAGTGTTTTTATTAATTCTAATGCTTGAAAGCGGTAAAGCATATCAGGTTAATACACATTTATGTTGCATTTTGTTGTGAGGTTTTCATTGTCTTTTTTCCTTATTTCTTCGTATGAAATGACTAATAAATTCCAGTCGCCGACGGCGGGTTTCTCAAGGACAATCTTTACCAAACAAAAATGCAAGTTTATTTGTAGTACAGCTTATGCCCGTTAATTGATAGCATTCGACTAATAAAGCCAGATATCCATTCTTAAACAATACTTTCAGCTATGCTGAAGGTCGCTATGATAGCACTCACTATATAGTAGGATTTAAGCTTGGATACCGTATTTCTTGTGACACTCTCCGCTCGAAATACGTTTTTATTATTTCGCTGGGAGCTACTCCCACGAATGTAGGATTAAAATTATTTACCTTCAGCCGGATGCCAACTCCATTGGAGACGCTACCTTGAACGTACTTCTACCTTTCTTTTGTAACTGATATGTCAAACTCAAGAGAGCAATTTCCGTAAACTAGATTATCTTGGACGCTGAAACTGGCTATGGCATTTATAAAAATACAGAACGTTGTCATTAACAGCAGCTACGTTGCCGCAGTTAATCTTGATAATCAAACTGCTTCTGGAGAAAAAAGCGTTTCTGTCCTAATAGCTACTCCCACGTTTCCATTGCTCCAGGGAGAAACAATTCCTCAAAATATGTGCCATAACCAATGGATTGAGTTTACAGGTCAAGCTGCGATCGCACTGCAAGACTATTTCACCAGTTTCAACAATGTAATCGATCTCCTACCACCATCTCAAGGAGAATCGAGTGTTCTGTAAGAAAACTGGGTATTTAAATTACACTTCTCAAGAGAGATTTGTCTTAATTCATTTGTGATAGGTTACTACAAACAAATGAAAAATAATGACTTTTAGCAATTGTGTAATTTGAATACATAACAGCACAGTAGATTTCGTCCTTGCTGTAAGGTGACCGAAATTGCTAAAACACCAGAAAAATCAGCTAATCAGGGTGGCATTAATTTGCCGCAGGTGGGATAGGATAGCTTTTTTATATAAAAGTTAATCCGCATCAAAAATTACAGCAAAGCAATAATCCACTGTACTCAAGATTAGTCTATGTGTTATGTCTGCTCATTCAATTAACACTGCCTTAGTGCAGCTAGAAAATCAGATCAACGAGATTGAAAAGGCAGTTATTGGGCTTATTGAGGAGAAAAAAAAGATGTCAGATAAATCTCTATCAGTCAATAAAATTAACAGACAACTGCAACATAATCCGATAGCCATCGTTGGCATGGCTTCTTTATTTGCCCAAGCTAGAAACTTGCAAGAGTACTGGCAAAATATTCTTAATAAAACTGACTGTATTACTGAAGTTCCATCCTCCCATTGGAATATAGACGATTATTACGACCCGAATCCGAGAACACCAGAGGAAAAAACCTACTCTAAAAGAGGTGGTTTCATCCCCTATGTTGACTTTAATCCGATGGAATTTGGGATACCTCCCAGCATCTTAGAAGTCACAGACGTTTCGCAACTATTGAGTTTGGTGATTGCGAAAGAGGCAATGGAAAATGCCGGCTATGGTGCATCCCGCGAGTTCAATCGCGAGACTGTTGGGGTGATTTTAGGCGTGGCAATGGCAAAGCAACTCGGTATGCCACTTGCCTCCAGGTTGGAATATCCCGTTTGGGAAAAGGCTCTCAAAAGCAGTGGTATTTCCGATGAGGATACACAGAAAATTGTCAAGAAAATTAAAAGCGCATATGTGAACTGGGACGAGAATGCTTTCCCAGGTATGTTAGCTAACGTCGTCGCTGGACGAATTGCCAACCGCCTGGATTTGGGCGGGATCAACTGCGTTATTGATGCAGCTTGTGCTAGTTCATTTGGTGCCTTAAAAATGGCAATCAGCGAACTTGTAGAACATCGATGCGACATGATGCTGACTGGTGGAGTTGACACCGATAACACGATCATGGGTTATATGTGTTTCAGCAAGACACCAGCAATGACTCCCAGCGAGACTGCCAAACCCTTCGATGCCAAGTCAGATGGGATGATGTTGGGTGAAGGGATCGGCATGATTGTGCTCAAACGCCTAGAAGATGCTGAAAGAGACAAAGACACAATTTATGCCGTGATCAAAGGAATCGGCACTTCTAGCGATGGGCGATATAAAAGCATTTATGCTCCCCGACAAGAAGGACAAGTCAAAGCTTTAAGACGTGCTTATGAGGATGCAGGTTTTCCACCAGAAAGTGTCAGTCTGATTGAAGCACATGGCACGGGCACTATGGCTGGGGACCCAACTGAATTTGCTTCCATCAAAGAATTTTTTGCAGAACAAAGTGCCAAAACACAGCACATTGCCTTGGGCAGCGTGAAATCTCAGATTGGACATACAAAAGCAGCAGCAGGTGCAGCGAGTCTAATCAAAACGACGTTGGCGTTACATCATAAGATATTGCCAGCGACAATTAATGTCACAGAACCGAACCCCAAACTCAACATCAAAAATTCCCCCTTCTATCTTAATACCGAAACCAGACCTTGGATTCGGGCTGAAGGAGAACCGCCAAGACGTGCGGGTATTAGTTCTTTCGGCTTTGGCGGCACAAATTATCACGTGGTTCTTGAAGAATACACAAACGAACACAACCTCCCCTACCGCATCCATAATACTCCTTGTGAAGTGCTGTTGTTTGCTCAGAATCCCGCACAGTTGTTGAGCAATTGTGAAGAAATTTTGGGAAATTTGCAATCTGAGACTGGAGACAAACATTATGCAGAACTTGTAGAGGAGTGTAAATCAAAAGAAATCCCTGCTTCTGCCGCCAGAGTTGGGTTTGTTGTTGAGTCTCGCTCTGAAGCTGGCAAATTTCTGCAAATCTGTATTGATTTACTGAAAAACAAAGCATCATCTCCTGCATGGGAACATCCTCAAGGCATTTACTACCGTGCCTCTGGTTTGGAACTTGCAGGAAAAGTCGTGGCGTTATTCTCTGGGCAGGGTTCTCAATACGTAGAAATGGGTCGGGAACTGGTGATGAATTTTCCCACCATGCGCCGTCTTTACGGTTCTATGGATAACCTTTTGCTCAAAGACAATTTGCAACCGATGTCGGACATTGTTTTTCCCCATCCTGTGTTTGAAGAGGCAGAAAAAAATGCCCAAGTTGCCGCATTGCAACGCACGGAATATGCTCAACCCGCGATCGGGATGTTCAGCGCCGGGATGTACAAAATTCTCCAACAAGCTGGCTTCAACGCCGATTTTGTCGCCGGACACAGCTTTGGAGAACTCACAGCACTATGGGCAGCCTCCGTTTTGAGTGACGAAGATTACTGCTACTTGGTAAAAGCTAGGGGACAAGCAATGGCAGCCCCCCAAGATCCCGATTATGATGCTGGTGCCATGCTGGCAGTGAAAGAAGATATTAGCAAGGTAGAAGCAGTTCTCAAGCATTTTCCTCAAGTCACGATCGCCAATCTCAACTCTCCCCGTCAGGTTGTGTTAGCAGGGCCTGTAGCCGAAATCACCAAAGTGCAGCAAATGTTGCAAAACCAAGGATGTACTTCCGTTTTGCTACCCGTGTCCGCAGCTTTCCACACACCCCTAATTGCTTTTGCTCAAAAAGCCTTTGCTCAAGCAATTAAAATAGTCCAGTTCTCAAACCCCAAAATACCTGTTTACACCAACGTCACTGGCAAAGCTTATCCCAAAGAATCAACAGCAATTCAAACAATCCTAGAAACACACCTGAACAACTCAGTGCTGTTTAAGCAAGAGATAGAAAATATCTACGCTGCTGGGGGTTATTGTTTTGTGGAATTTGGTCCGAAGAAAATTCTCTCCAATTTGGTGAAAGAAATCTTAGGCGATCGCCCTCATATGACCGTTGCTTTGAATCCCAGCGCTCAAAAGAATAGTGATCGTTCCTTAAGAGAAGCCGTTATCCAGTTGCGTGTAGCTGGTTTGTCTTTAAACAACCCAGATCCCTACCAACTGCCACAACCCATATCCACAACCGAGAAAAAGGCGTTGAATGTACGTTTAAACGGCATTAACTATGTGTCCGAGAAAACGAGAAACGCTTTTGAGCAATCTTTACAGGATGGGCATCAAGTGAAATTACTGCAAAGCAGTTCTCTCGAGAACACTGTCATTGCATCCAGTGGAGACGACGACGAAAGGGGAACTGGCAGAGTAAATACCATAACTGCCACTCTCACTCCACCAGCTACAAACAATAATGGGCATAAAGCTATTGTCGAGGAGGCAGTGAAAGTAGAGGACACGAGAAAGCAGGGACAAGGTGACGCGGAAGAAGAGGACAGATTCAAATTAGCACAGAACAACACCGAGAAATTCTTATCGTCCCCCTCACCCACTCCCCCTATGCAACCAAACAAACTTGCCGTGCTAGAAAGCTTAGAATACCTGCTATCACAGTTTCAGCAGAGTCAGAGTGAGCATTTACAAGTTCACGGACATTATCTCAACCATCAGATGGAATATGCCAAAACCTTTTTCCAACTGATGCAGCAGCAGAATTCCTTGTTGGCAAATAGCCAATCTTCAACAGAAGCTACTAAGCTCAAACCAGTTGTGATGGAAAGCTTAGAGCGCGGTATGATGCAGTTTCACTCCCAACAAAGTGAAACCTTACGCATTCACGAGCAATATCTCCAGCACCAGGTAGAATACACTAAAAACTTTTTCCAACTCGTACAGCAAGAGTATTCCCAGATCGTTGCTGGTAAATCAGCCACTCAACATCATACAGAAAGCCAACAAATAAGAAATTTTGTTGCAGAGACAACGGATGATTTGCCCGTAAAACTTAGCAACACATCAGTTACTCCACCTGTTACCAACCAGCCCCTCACTTCGCCAATTGAAGCCACAGATGATATATTTGTAAAACTTTCCGCTATCTCTGTTACACCAGTGACTCCTGTCCTTGAGTCACCTGTAACAAATTTGGTCACAGAGATTTTATCTGAAAGCCTCTCTGTTGCCTCTACACCATCAGTCACTGAACTAGTAGTCCGCATTCCCGAAACAGGCGAACAGCCGCTCGCTCTTACGCTAGTCCCCATTCCTGACTTGGGTTCAACCTTGTTAGCAATTACAAGTGAAAAAACAGGCTACCCAATCGAAATGCTAGAAATGGACATGGATATGGAGGCAGATCTAGGGATTGACTCCATTAAGCGGGTAGAAATTTTGGGGACAATGCAGGAAATGTACCCCAATTTGCCTAAACCCAATGTGGAAGAGTTGGGAGAACTACGCACCATCGGTCAAATCGTTCAGTATCTGCAATCTCTTAACTCACAGTCTGCTTCAGTAGAAATTGCAGTTTCGACTCCAATAGTCACTGAGTTACCAGCAACAGATTATGCGTTCGATCTAACAGACAATTTATCCTCACATCCATCCATCGCCTCGACACCGATCACTGAACCAGTCATTTCCATTGCCTTTACACCGATCACTGAACCAGTCATTAATCCCCACTCAGGAGAATCGTCAAGTTCCCTAGTCCCCATTCCTGATTTAGGTCAAACCTTGTTAGCCATCACCAGTGAAAAGACTGGTTACCCAGTCGAAATGCTAGAACTGGACATGGACATGGAGGCAGATTTAGGAATTGACTCAATCAAGCGGGTAGAAATTCTGGGGACAATGCAAGAGATGTATCCCGATTTGCCCAAACCCAATGTAGAAGAGTTGGGAGAACTACGCACCATCGGTCAAATCGTTCAGTATCTCCAACAGTTAGTTGGTGGTGAAAAAAAAAAGTCTCACAACCAGTTTAGTGATGAGATAGCTGAATTAAATGATAATAGCCTGCGTCTTCAAGTCAAACTCAAAACTCTGCCTCAACCAGATTTCTTAGATTTCACTTTACCAGAGGGACACATCTGCTTAGTCACCGATGATGGCTCCCTCACAACTTCTCACTTGACTCAGTCCTTAATTGAGAAAGGTTGGAAAGTCGTTGTTTTTAGTTTCCCGCAATCACTGATCCCGCAGCAAGCGCCAATACCAGCAGAAGTCATTCGCGTACAACTAGCAGATTTAAGTGAAGAACATCTGCAACAACAATTAGTCGCCGTTATGACTCAGTATGGTCCAGTGGCAGCTTTCATCCATGTCAATCCTATCCTTGGAGTTAGTTATAACGGGAAAATTCCCTATCTTGAAGAGGAAAAGGCGATCGTCAAACACGTGTTCTTTATGGCGAAACACCTGAAAAAATCCCTCAATCAAGCAGCACTTCTTGGACGCAGTTGTTTCTGCACTGTAGTTCGTCTTGATGGAGCTTTTGGGCTAGAACATAAACTAAACTTTGGTCCCATTAGCGCAGGTTTATTTGGATTAACCAAGACACTCAACTGGGAATGGCAACAAGTCTTCTGTCGGGCGATTGACTTAAATCCCGCAATTGATGCCGGAGAGTCAGCCCATCACATCATTGCCGAACTACATGACCCCAACCTTTATATTACCGAAGTTGCTTACGGTTCACAAGGACGAGTCACTCTCATTACTCAGTAAGAAGAAGGGGAGAGTACAGTCCCTCTCCCTTTCTCCTCTTCTCCCCTCTCCCTACTTAAATGTCAAATAATCAAGAAATTAGTTTTCAGGGACGCGTGATCGATCAAGAGAAACAAGCTCCTCTGAGTGGGATTAAAGTCTCACTTGATTTTTCAGGTGCTCCACCCGTGGTCTACACTGACTTAGAAGGAATTTATAAATTTAAAGTCAACTTTCGTGACAGCAGTATTATCAAAGGACAACTAACCATAGAAGCCAAAGGCTACAAAACTCATAACTCACGCATTGAACTCTCACCCAAGCATAAAGATCTTGGCGATATTCAATTAGGCACAACTTATCTAACAAGTAGTAATAGTAGCACTACTACTAGCAAGAATAGCGACCAGGTTACTACTAGTGCTAATACAAATAAGAGTAATAGTACTAGTACTAATAACAAAACTAGTAATAGTAATTACAAAAATAATACCGTCGGTGGTAATAATGTGTTAATGCCATTAATGGTAGCAATTATGATAGCATTCGCATTAATTATAGCAGCATTAACACAACCTTCGTCTCAAGACACACCTTCCAAAACACGAGAAAAACGCACCAATCTTTATCATCAAAATCATACGAAAATTTTAGATGACTCAGAATAGTAAGTCATAGATAAGCATGATTTCATGAATAAAAGAATAGGAGTTTTAAGTAAGCCTTTAGCAATAGCAATCCTAAATACCGAAGTAAGTTGGTGCAAATAATCATTACTGTTCGTAGTTGCTTTAGCGCTAAAGCGCAACTACGAACAAAATTCACAGCTTTTAAATTTCGTTACAGAGTTACACTTTTTTTAAATGAATGCTCCTCCCAGCAGGAAACCAGGCTGTAGCGATCGCTTCCACAACGGCTTCAAGTGACACTCCTTTCTCACTACCACCTCAAAGTCTTCCCTTGTACGATTTGCATCAATTGTGAAATCCTTTCTATTTCTTTCTCTGCGTTCTTGGCGTCTTTGCGGTTCATTAAAAATATATTTTCAGATTAAAACAATTCTTCTATACGTAAAAGAGACTATTAGCTAACCACTCCTATAGGACTGCTATTTAATTTTTGTACATATACCTAGGGTGTGTTAGTACTCTCAAATCGTCCAAAGAATACCTAATTTAATGAACCGCCGAGACGCCAATAACGCAGAGAAAGAAGGTAAGAAAGCGCTTCAGAAAATCTTTTTTACTTATTTACTCTTATTCTTTTTTAAAGCTCAAATAAAAAGAGGATTTTGTAGCAAATATGGCAGCAGATTTTATTCGCTAAAACCGTCAATATACCCATGTATTTAAATCAGGTAAACCCTCTCTTATCAGGAGAATTTATGACATCAACAAACCAGATTCGTTCTTCATCGGTTTTTCTCGTCAGTGGGGGTGCCAAAGGTATTACAGCGAAGTGTACCATCAAAATAGCGCAGCAATACCCCTGTAAATTCATTCTTCTAGGTCGTTCGGAACTCCTCAACAGTGAACCAGATTTTGCTCAAGATTGTTTTGATGAACCAGCATTAAAAAAACGCATCATGGAATATCTTCTCACACTTGGAGAGAAGCCTACTCCTATGAGCATACAAAAGATCTATAGCAAAATTACCTCTAGTCGAGAAATCAAACACACCTTAGAGGCAATTCAACAAGCTGGAGGTGATGCACAATATCTAAGTGCTGATGTCACCGATGCTCATGCTTTGCAGCAGAAACTAACTGCGGTGGTTGAACGAACTGGAGCAATTACTGGCATTATCCACGGTGCTGGTAATTTAGCTGATAAGTTGATTGAAAAGAAAACAGAACAGGATTTCGAGAAAGTTTATACTGCCAAAGTTAAGGGGCTGGAAAATCTTCTCTCTTGTGTTAAACCCAGTCAACTTGAGTATTTAGTTTTGTTTTCTTCCGTAACAGGTTTTTACGGTAATGTCGGACAATCTGACTACGCCATTGCCAACGAAATTCTTAATAAATCAGCCCATTTGGTTAAGCAACGCTATCCCGAATGTCATGTAGTCGCTATTAACTGGGGTGGTTGGGATAGTGGTATGGTGACACCAGAATTGAAAAAAGAGTTTGCTCGACGAGGTATTGACATTATCCCAGTCGAAACCGGGGCACAAATGCTGGTTAACGAAATGCATCCTGCTAATCGTGGAACAACACAAGTTGTTATAGGAAGTCCACTCATTCCGTCTCCTCCAAAGTTAGATTCCGAACTCAAAACATACCGCCTGCGCCGTCAAATGTCATTGGCTGCCAATCCCTTTTTACTCGATCATGTCATTGCAAATAAGCCAGTTTTACCAGCAACTTGTGCGGTATCATGGATTGTTGATGCTTGCGAACAACTTTATCCTGGTTACAGATTTTTCAGTAATACAGATTTCAAAGTATTAAAGGGAATTAATTTCAATGAAACTCTTGCCAAAGAATATGTTTTAGATTTACAAGAAATTGCCAAAACTGATGCTCAAGAAATCCGGTTTCAGGCAAAAATCTGGAGCCTCACCCCAGAAGGTAAAATCAATTATCATTTCAGTATTGCACAAGTTCGACTAGTGGCGGAATTACCGACTGCCCCTATTTACGAACCACTAAATCTGGAAGAAGATCAGATTATTACCATGACTGGTAAAGACTTCTATAAAACAGCAACTCCAACGTTCTTTCCGTTATTTCATGGTTTATCTTTCCAAGAACTAAGAAGGGTTTTAAACATTAACCATGAAAAAATTACTACTGAATGTCTTTGGTATGGAATCGAAGATAAACAGCAAGGACAATTTCCTATCGGCTGGGTTAATCCTTATTCCATCGATCTCAGTACCCATCCTTTATGGATTTGGATGCAGCACTTCCATCAAGAAATTTGTTTGCCAGCATCACAACGACAATACGAGCAGTATATCAAAACTCCCTGCAATACACCTTTTTACGTCTCTTGTGAAGTGAAGACCAAAACAGCAACCAGCGTCATTGCTGATTTCATTGTACACGATCGCCAGGGCAAAGTATACTCACGTCTCCTTGGCGGCAAGGGGACTATTATCCCTACTCAAGCGTTGAGAAATTAAGGGAATCGGCTGTAGGGGCTGTCTCACCGTGACGCTCGTTCGCCCTTGTCTTCTCCCTTTGGGAGAAGACTCGCTAACGCTACGCTAACGCCCCTACTTTCATGTACCTACTTTATTAGGAAATAAACTGTGGAAAAGATTGCAATTATTGGATTTTCATGCCTGTTTCCTGATGCCAAAAATCCTGAAGAATTTTGGCAGAATTTGATTGAGCAGAAAGACTCGATCTCAACAGTGATTGCTGCGGAAATGGGAATAGATCCGCAAGTCTTTTATGATAGCGTCAAAGGCCAACCAGATAAAGTCTACTCTTTAAAGGGAGGATTCATTCGCGATTTTCAATTTGATGCCACCGGGTATAAATTACCAGCAGAATTTCTCCAAAGTTTAGATAATACCTTTAAATGGTCCCTTGACGTTGCGAAAAAAGCTTTGCAACATAGTGGTTATTTGGGCAATGAAGCTGTTCTCTCTAAATGTGGGACGATATTAGGGAGTCTCTCTTTACCTACCAAATCTTCAAATCAATTATTTGCTCCTATGTATCAGCAGGTTCTGACACCTGCAATCAGAGAACTTTTACAGGATAAAGAATTCGACTTGGCTTCGTTAACAGCATCGACAGAAGCCTCAAGCTTTAATGCCATGATTTCTGGCTTACCGACGGCAATTATTGCCCAAGCCCTTGCTCTATCTAATATACATTTTTGTATCGATGCGGCCTGTTCGTCACCATTGTATGCTGCGAAGCTAGCATCTCATTATCTCTGGACGCACAAAGCGGATATCATGCTGGCTGGCGGCATCAGTTGTGCCGATCCTCTGTTTTTACGGATGTTGTTTTCTGGTATCCAAGGGTATCCAGAAAATGATATTAGTAGACCATTAGATAAATTATCGAGAGGGTTGGCGACGGCAGATGGTGTTGGGATAATGGTGCTGAAACGATACAGTGATGCCATTCGAGATGGCGATCGCATCCATGCCATCATCTGCGGTAACGGACTCTCTAATGATGGTAAGGGTAAGCATCTGCTAAGTCCTAATTCTAAAGGGCAAGTGCTGGCATTTGAACTTGCCTACCAAGAGGCACAAATCAACCCCAAAAACCTTGATTATCTGGAGTGCCACGCCACTGGTACATTGTTGGGAGATACAACCGAATGTCAATCAACAGAGGCATTCTTTGGCAAATATCAAGCAACTCCACTACTGGGTTCGGTGAAGAGTAATGTTGGTCACCTACTGACAGCCGCTGGTGCAGTAAGCTTGATTAAAATACTTTTGAGTATGTCTAAGGGTGTGATTCCGGCTACGATTAATGTCAATGAGCCGATAGGTAGCGATAACGAAGTCATTTCACCACAACGAATTGTCAGAAGTACCGCAAAATGGCCTAATAACGCACCAGTCAAACGGGCAGCCATCAGTGCTTTTGGTTTAGGCGGCACGAATGCTCATATGATTTTGGAGAGTGAAACAAACAAGCGAGATCAAACAGAATCCCACTCCCCCCTCCAGCCTGTAAAAATGGCAATTGTCGGCATGGACGCCTTTTTCGGTTCCTGTAATGGATTGGATGCTTTTGAACGCAGCATCTACGACGGCATCCAGCATTTTATTCCCCTACCATCTCAGAGATGGTACGGTATGGAGGAGCAAGATAATTTACTTAAAAAGTACGGTTTGGTAGATGGGAAACCACCAGTAGGGGCATATATCCAAGATTTTGAAATCGATACCATCTCTAGCAAAATTCCTCCCAACGAACTTCCTCAACTCAACCCGCAACAAGTGTTACTTTTGAAAGTGGCAGAACGGGCTTTGAAAGATGCGGGAATTAAAGAGGGTGCAAATGTCGCAGTGATCGTTGCTACAGAAGCAGAGTTTTCCGTTCACCAGTCGCAACAAAGATGGAATCTTGCTTGGCAGATTAAAGAAGGTTTGATCGCCGGAGAAATTTCCCTAACTGCAGAACAAGTCGAGCAACTAGAGACGATTCTCAAAGACGGTATTCACAATCCTGTAGAAAGCAGTGAATATGTCAGTTACATTGCCAACATCATGGCAAGTCGTGTTTCTGCTTTATGGGATTTCACCGCACCATCATTTACCATGACGGCAGGAGAGAATTCTACGTTTCAAGCATTAGAAGTCGCGCAGCATCTCCTGACGACTGGGGAAGCAGATGCAGTGCTTGTTGGGGCGATTGATTTGGCTGGTGGGATGGAAAATGTCTTGTTACGCAGCCGACATGCACAAATAAACACGGGTGTCAATACCCTAAGTTACGATCAGAAGGCGAATGGCTGGATAGTTGGTGAGGGTGCGGGGGCAGTTGTCTTAAAGCGCCACGAAACAGCGAAAAAAGAGAATGATCGCATCTACACAATCATTGACGCCATCAGTTTAGGCGACAATCAACTCAATCCAAAATTAGATGACTTGCACGCTCGTCTGACAACACCCGATACGCAAAGCATCACCTCAGTGTGCCAACAAGCATTCCAGATGGCTGGCATCAAATCGACAGACATTGAATATCTGGAAGTTTGTGGAAGTGGGATTCCTCAAGAAGATGAAGCAGAAATCAACGGTTTAATCCAAGCTTATCGTACAGGTAAGAGTGGTCTGAATTGTGCGATCGGCAGCGTCAAAAGCAATATTGGTCACACTTACATAGCATCAGGAATCGCCAGCCTGATTAAAACTGCACTGTGTCTATACTACAGGTATATTCCCGCCACACCAAAATGGTCTGGGGTGAAAGACACACAAACATGGCAGGATAATCCTTTCTATGTTGCCCCAGAATCTACACCTTGGTTCTTAGGTAAAGAAGTTCAGAAGAGAGTCGCGGCAATTAACGGCATTGGGATGGATGGGACTTACGCCCATGTCATCTTATCAGAAGAACCAGAGCAGAAGCGCAGCAGTCGGTATTTAGAGCAAATGCCCTTCTATTTATTCCCTATTGCCGCAAGCGATCGCTCAGATTTAATCCAGCAACTCAACACTCTTCAAACAACCATTGAGAATTGCACAACTCTCTCCATCACTGCCAGCCAGACTTTCGCCACCTTCCAACAGTATTCTCAAGCAAAATATGCCTTAGCAATTCTCGGGCGCAACAAAACCGAATTAGCCAGAGAAATTCAATCTGCCCTCAAAGGCGTGAACAATGCCTTTGAACAAGCAGTAGACTGGCAAACACCACTAGGCAGTTACTTCACCGCCAAACCTCTAGGCAAACAGGGTTCTGTCGCTTACGTCTATCCGGCTGCAGTCAACTCTTATATTGGCATCTCGCGCAACCTCTTCCGACTGTTCCCCCAAATCCATGATGATGTCGCCATCAAGAGTCTTCACACCCTTGTTGCTGACATTTCCCAAATTGTTTTTCCCAGAAGCTTAAATAAACTAACAACCAGACAACTGGAAACACTCGAAAAGCAATTACTAGATGATTCCCTGGCAATCTTTGACACCGACATGATTTTTACCAGATTCATCACTGCAATTATGCGTGATGAATTCCAAGTCAAGCCAAAACAAGTCTTTGGATACAGCTTGGGTGAAACAAGTATGATGTCGGCTGCTGGGGTGTGGAGTAACTTTAGCCAAGGAATTCTCGCCTTACACTCATCGCTTTTGTTTGCAGACAGGTTATCGGGTGCAAAAAGTGCTGTGCGCGAGTCTTGGGGATTGCCATCAATTCAACACCCAGACAACAACTTTTGGGGTAACTACGTTCTCATCGCCACACCATCCCAAGTCAGAGAATGCCTCAAACAGGAAAACCGCGTTTATTTAACTCAGATCAACACACCACAAGAAGTAGTCATCGCTGGCGAGCTTGCAGCTTGTGAGAAAGTCATTAAAACTTTGGGTTGCAACGCTTTCCGCGCACCCTTCGATCATGTCATCCATAACGAGGCAATGCAGTCTGAGTACGGGGAAATAGCGAGAGTCAACACCTTACCCATTCAAGCACAAATACCAGACATTGTTCTATACTCAGCCGCCGAATACGCCCCCATCCCAATTGAGAGTGAGGCGATCGCTCACAGTATTGCCAAAGGCTTGTGTCAGCAGCTTGATTTCCCGCGCTTAGTCAACCGAGTCTACGAAGATGGAGCCAGAATATTCATTGAAGCAGGAGCAGGCGCTATCTGTTCTCGATGGGTAGATAAAATTCTCGAAAACAAAGAACATGCTACAGTAGCCCTCAATAGAAGAGGTGCAGACGATCATGCTTCCATTGTCAAAGCACTTGCAAAACTTCTCAGCCATCGAGTTTCCCTAGACTTATCAGCTCTATACACCCAAGTCAAAGAACCCTCAAAGCAAAGTAAATTAACAACAAAGAGTGTCACCCTCGGTGGAAACTCAATCACTGCCACAATCTTAAGTGAAGAAAACCGAAAACTTTTCCAAAATATCGCTCGCAAACCCCCACTTCCCCAAAAAGAAGTCAGCAAGATTTTGAGCATTCCGCCAGCAAAGACTCAGCCAGAGAAAGTCAACATGAAAAAGGTCTTCGATAACAGTTTTGAACCTCAAGAACCATTAAAATCTAATCAGTTACCTATTGAAACTCAAGAAATGAGTTACGCAGGAACACCAATTCACTCCCAATATCAACAACTTAGCGCCAATAATTCCCACATCACCAAATCTCACGCAGCTTTCCTAAAATCACGACAAGAATTCAGCCAGCAAATCAGCGAAATCATTCAACTACAAATAGCTTGTGCGCAAGATTTACTCAATCAATAGAGCATAAATGATGTTCTGAATAATTAAGTTGATTGTATGACTTACGTAAAAGTTGCCACTCGGCTTAATTTATTGAACCGCCAAAACGCCAAGAACGCTAAGAATGAGTAGAGTTTGCTTAAGCTCTAGATAGTTAATAGTTAATAGCAATTAACTATTAACCCAACAAAACATAACAGCAAAAGCAGTCCTTACGTCAGTTGTGAAAAACTCTCTCATTCTTTCCTTGGCGCTCTTGGCGTTCTTGGCGGTTCATTCAAAAACTCGTCATAGCACCCAATAGTCATCATTCATACAGGAATAACAGCCGTGAAAACTGAAGATGCGGTACTCAGTGAACACGATAATGGTATCAGCTTCTCTGCCCACACCGTCAATCAAAATCAAATCTGGAAAGGTAGCTTAGATAGTGTAGCATTTAAACCAGCAGACATAAAGGAAAAATTACTAAACTTAGATAAACCTTGTTACATCGTCAGATCTGCAGGAAAAATTGGTGTCACTAACGTTGGATATTCATCTCCATCTGACAACAATCATATAGCCCCTGTACAACTGCTGACAGCAGTGCCACCAATCTCAACTCAAAACTTTGGCGATCCAACATTTCTCTCTTTTCATGGTGTGAAATATGCCTATGCCACAGGTGCAATGGCTGGCGGGATAGCTTCTGAAGAAATGGTTATTGCACTAGGAAAAGAGAAAATTTTGAGTTCATTTGGTGCAGGTGGTTTAAGTCTAGATCGTCTAGAAGCAGCCATTTACCGCATTCAAGCAGCCTTGAAGTCGCAACCTTACGCAGTGAATTTAATTCATAGTCCCAACGATCAGGCTATTGAAAGTCGTGCCGTTAATTTATACCTCAAGCATGAGGTGAGAACTGTAGAAGCTTCGGCATTTTTAGATTTAACTGCCAACATCGTCTACTATCGTGCGGTAGGATTGGGTTTAAATGCTGCCAATCAAATTGAAATCAAAAACAAAGTCATTGCCAAAGTTTCTCGTAGAGAAGTTGCAAGCAAATTTCTAGAACCAGCACCACAAAAGATTCTCACTGAACTTGTTGAACAAAGACTCATCAGTGAGTTACAAGCAACTCTGGCAACTAAAGTGCCGATGGCTGATGATATCACAGTAGAAGCTGATTCGGGCGGTCATACAGACAACCGACCTCTCGTTTGTCTCCTACCTTCTATTATAGCTTTAAGAGATGAAATTCAAGCAAAATACCGTTACTCCACACCAGTTAGAGTCGGAGTTGCAGGCGGAATTGCGACACCACAATCAGCCTTAGCAGCCTTTATGATGGGTGCCGCTTATGTGATGACTGGTTCAATTAATCAGTCATGCATAGAAGCTGGAAGTTGTCAACATACTAAACAACTTCTTGCCCAAGTAGAAATGGCTGATGTGATGATGGCACCAGCCGCTGATATGTTTGAAATGGGGGTAAAACTTCAAGTTCTCAAAAGAGGAACAATGTTTCCCATGAGGGCGCAGAAACTGTATGAAATATACAGAACCTACGACTCAATTGAAAGTATTCCCACTCCAGAAAGAGAGAAGTTAGAAAAACAGGTTTTTCGCAAAACTCTTAATCAAGTATGGGAAGAAACCGCAGCTTATCTCTCTCAAAAAAATCCCGAAAAACTAGGAAAAGTAATTAACAATCCCAAAATGAAAATGGCGGCGATTTTCCGCTGGTATTTAGGATTGTCTTCACGCTGGGCAAGTTCTGGGGAAAAGGGTCGAGAAGTCGATTACCAAATTTGGTGTGGCCCGGCAATGGGGAGTTTTAATGACTGGGTGCGAGGTTCTTATCTATCTGATCCAAATCAGCGTCAAGTCGTTGATGTGGCTAACCACATTATGCAAGGGTCGGCATTTTTATACCGGATGCAGAGTCTGAAAATTCAAGGACTGCAAATCCAAGATGACTATTGTCAATATTATCCACTTCGTTCTACGCTTTTAGGTGTGAAATGATGGCTTCTAAACAGTCTCATACGGCAGCAAACATTCAAGCATTACTGGTATCTAATCTTGCTGAGGCACTTAGAATTCCACCAGATGAAATAGATATCCGTGCATCTTTAGATAGCTACGGTTTGGACTCAACTCAAGCGATGGTTCTGATTACGAAAGTCGAAAAAATGCTTGAGTTTGAAGTGTCTCCAATGCTGCTATGGCATTACCCAAATATTGAAGCACTTTCACAGCGTTTAGCCGAAGAATCAGCAGAGGCGGAATCAGGTATCCCAGGAACGAATCCTGCTTTTGCTAAAAATGTCACTTTGGATTTAAGTGCCGAAGCAGTTCTTGACCCCACAATCCGTCCGGCATCTACATCCTATAAGTTTACAGATGAACTGAATAACGTCTTTTTGACTGGCGGCTCAGGCTTTTTAGGAGCTTTTCTCATCCACGAACTTCTGCAAAAGACTCATGCAGATATCTATTGCTTGGTACGGGCTGCAAATCCGGAAGAAGGTAAGCGCAAGCTGCAAAAAAACTTGGAACAGTATGGAGTTTGGGATGAAGAATTCAGTTCTCGGATTATTCCTATTGTTGGCGATTTAACTAAGCCGTATTTAGGTATTAGCACTGAAGGCTTTGAAATGTTGGCAGCCAATCTTGATGCCATCTATCACAGTGCTGCTACGCTGAATTATGTTTATCCTTACTCAGCACTAAAGACTGCCAATGTTTTGGGAACTCAAGAAGTTTTGCGATTGGCAAGTGAAATTAAAGTCAAGCCTCTGCATTACGTTTCCAGTGTAGCTATTTTTGAATCAACGGCTTATGCTGGCAAGGTTGTTAAAGAACAGGATGACTTTAAGCATTGGGAAGGGATTCATCTCGGTTACTCTCAGACGAAATGGGTTGCAGAGAAGTTAGTTAAAATTGCGGGAGAGAGAGGGCTTCCTGTAACAATTTACAGACCCCCATTGATTTCGGGGCACAGTCAAACAGGCGTCACCAACACAGATGACTTTACATGCTTGATGACTAAAGGTTGTGTGGAGATGGGATATTTTCCTGATGTGGAATACATGATGGATATGTCTCCAGTAGACTATGTGAGTAGAGCGATCGTTCATCTCTCTAGGCAGAAAGAATCGATAGGCAAGGCTTTCCACCTACAACATCCCGAACCTGTGCCTTTGAAGAAGTTAGTTGACTGGATGCATTCTTTCGGTTTCCCAATTCAGTTGATTCCTTATGAAGAGTGGCAAGCTAAGTTAATTGACAACATTTCCTCTCCAGAGAATCCTTTGTACACCCTCCGACCTTTCTTGCTGGAGCGTTGGTCACAAGAACAACTCACAATCCCGGATTTATACTTAAAGTCGCACCGACCAATTATCAGTTGCGATGAAACCCTTGATGCACTTGCAGGCAGTTCTATCGTCTGTGCACCTATCGACTCTCAATTGTTTATGATTTACTCTTCGTACTTGATTGAGAGCGGTTTTTTGAGTATCGGGCAGTAGGGGCGGGTTTAATCGACATAACATTTGGATATATCCGATGTTATGTTGATAATTCTCCCTCTCCCCCCAGCCTCACAGGTGTAGGTTTTTTACAATTGGGTGTTGGCAAGACTTGGATGACTTGGAGGGAAAGCAGACAAGGCAGTTTTTTTACCCAATAAAGATGAAAAAGCAGTAGAAATACATA
>JAQYWP010000389.1 GCA_029379285.1 Rhizonema sp. PD38 | reverse complement strand
TTAATAATTTTTACCTTCTGCCCTCTGCCCTCTGCCCTCTGCCTTTCTTTGTAAGCGATAGAGAGAATGGAGACGGGTGCTTGTTCAGGCGATCGCTAATTTCAAACATCGCTTTTGTTTGCTTTCATAACCAGAAATATGAGAGAAAGGGGCGTGACTCGTATTATTTATCAGCAAGAAAAATGGTTTCAATTCTTAGCTCGACTTTATCCATTTAGGCGGCGTAGCCCAAGGTATCGTAAGAGCTTCCCTTGCAAAGCACAGGGGATTGTTACTATTTTGGTTGGGAAATTGAACTTGGAAAAGGAACAATAGCACAGGATAGCTGATGATGAGGTACACCAGTTTCAAGTATGTAGTCTATCAATGTAAAAACTGCTATATATGGACGCCGCATGTCTCACACGGTACTCTAAGATCCTGATGTGGCGGCTTCAGTCAAATTAACGACAAACATGTTCTCCCTTGAATCCTATAGAGATTGCTATAGTGGCGGTGATAGCAACAAAAGTTATTCCCAAGTGAACAACAAACCCACTGACTACGCCGCCATTATCCGCGCCGCACACAGTGCAGTGCCAGAACCCCCCGAATGGCTGACTGCGGGTAAGCATATATACTCTACCAGTCATGGGGTAGGGGAAGTCATGGCGGTATTGGGCAAGCGGTTGATTGTAAAGTTTGTTGAAGAGGTCAACCCAACTCAGTTTGCAGATTGGGAAGACGCAGTTACTCAAGAAATCATCCAAGCCAGTAACAGTACTTTGGCGAACACCACAAACTTTACAGAAGCTACTGGTTTTGACGCAGCAATTTCAGAACGTATCCAAGAAATTCCCGAACTAGCATTTCGTGCGCTCGCCCAAGAATTTGCCGCATCGATTAAGGCAGTGGATGTCAAAAATTCCACCGAAGGAACTATCTACCCCATACCCGATGATTTACCACCTGTTTTGCGATTGGGGCTGCACAAGATTGGAATCGATAATATTTACAAACATCAGTTAGAAGCACTGACAAAACTACGTGCTGGTTACGACGTCAGCATCACCACACCGACAGCTTCAGGTAAAACGCTGTGTTATAACCTGCCGATCTTAGAGTCATGCATCCAAAAGCCGCAAACAACAGCACTGTATATTTTCCCACTTAAAGCATTAGCCCTTGACCAGATGCGAAAGTTAAGATCCCTCTGTGAGGCATTGCCTAATACCCCCATTAAACTCGCACTGATGACAGGCGATACACCAGTCTCTGCACGGCAACGCTTGTTTATCCCCAATCCTCCAAATATACTGGCGGTTAGTCCTGATTTACTGCACCACTATCTTTACAACGTGCGACGGCGTGAAGTTGGGGAAGGGTGGCGTCGGTTTCTCAAACAATTACGCTATTGTGTTATTGATGAATCACACACTTATGTTGGTGCTTTTGGCGCACACTTTGCCAATCTGATCCGGCGGTTGCTGTTAGCCGTTGATGCCGTCGGTGGTAATTCCCACTCGCTGCAATTTGTCTGTTCTAGCGCCACAATTGGCAATCCCCAGGAAATGGCACTGCGATTGAGCGTTCGGACTCACCAACCCCAAAGAATGCACCTAATTCAACACAGTGGTGCCCCATCAAAGGGACGTACCTTGCTGTCTTTTGTACCAAGTAGTGCCGCTAATGTCGATGCTTGCAAAATTGTTATTGCTTGGATGCAACAAAATTTAAGTGGGATTGTTTTTTGCAACTCCCGTGCTGCTGTCAAAGGCTTGTTGGGATTAATCCAACGTGAGACGCAACGCCTCGGACTTAGTTATCTGGTCAACCAGGTAGCGGTGTTTTATAGTTCTTTAAGGAGCGATCGCCGTCAGGAAATTATCCACAAGCTAGAGACGGGACAAATCAAGGTAATTATTTCTACATCAAGTTTGGAAGTAGGCATTGATTTACCTGAACTTGATTGCTGTTTAATCCGTGGTTTTCCAGGGAGCTTAATGTCATTTCGGCAACGAGTCGGTAGAGCCGGACGCAAACAGCACGGGCTTGTGATTTATCTACCATTGGCACAAAACCCCATTGATGTATTTTATGCCCAGCATTCAGAACAGCTGCTGTCAGGAGAAGTAGAGCGTGCTGCTTTTAACCCAGATTATCCAACAATTTTAGGAAAACATTTAGAGTGCGGTTGCATAGAAAGTGGTGTCCCGTTAAAGGAGCTTAACCGCCGATTTGGGACTGTTGCTAGTGTCATTGCAGATTCATTATTGCAACAAAATAAACTTTTCCTCAGCGCTAAAGGCAAGCTATGGGGACAAGGTTATCCACATAAAGACATTAATCTGAGAAGCAGTACCCAAACTTCGATTTCTTTGATTGACAAGCATTCTCGGGAAACTTTAGAAAGTATGTCCCTCTCTCTTGCCCATCGAGAGGTATTTCCTCAGGCAATATATATGGTGCAAGATGAAAGCGGTGAGTTAACAGCTTACCGCAGTGAAAGTCTAGATGAACAGAAGGGAGAAGCGGTACTGGCATTTTTAGGTAAAGATACTGATTTATTTACTGAAGCTCAGTCAGAATTAGATATCCAACCACTTTCCAAGCTTGGAGAACATAAAATTATTTCTACCAATATTCAAGATGGAAGAGTGCGTTTAACCTTGGTTTGGGGAGAAATTACGACAGCTGTTACAGGTTATCGCCTACAGAAGCGCAGTTACGGAATGACTTGTACAAATGTAAACTGCCGTAACCACAAAGAACCACTATTCGGGAAAACTTGTCCCTCATGTAAACGTTCCCTGAAGAGTGCTGAAGTGATCAAGCTTCAATCAGAAGTTACGTTCTCAGAACCATACATTACCAAATATCAAGCACCTTGCGTAGTGGTGGAACTCAATAAACAACTGCTAGAAGTACTCTCTACCCAAGTAAATTATTACAAAAAAGAAATCATCACCTCTACAGGGGGCGAAATTCCCGAAAAATTTAAAGCTTTGTGGAGTAGTACTGCTGATTTTATCGCACTGCATAGCATCCAACACCAAATAATTAAAGCTGTACCGTTGGTGGTTTTATCCTCCAGCCTTGATGTGGATGGCATCGTTACGCAAAAAGAAGGGAGAACGCTTGCTTACTTTTTTGACACTTGTGCAGGTGGTAATGGGGCAGCAGAAGCTCTGTTTGACGACTTACCCAAGTTTGCCACAGCATCTTCTGCACTAGCAGGAGAATGCAATTGTGAAACAGGTTGTCCAAGATGTCTGCATTCAATGGGGTGCCTCTCTCAGAATGCAGGCTTGCACAAAGATTTGGGTTTGTTTTTATTGAATGCTATTAGCCAACAGGTACCGCACGATTAAAACTTCGAGATATAGTTCATCGGTCAAAATTACAGGTATCTGGGTTATGGGCGTGATCTGCTACCTCATCTCAAGAGAAACCGCTACTTTTGTCTTCGATTTCAAAAGTTTGTGGTTGATTGACTTTTTTGGTTGATTACTTTGTCCTGCTGTTACATACTCGATTACGAGATTAATGGTATTTTATTTTTGCACAAACTCCTTTATCGCAATCGGGATATAAGCTATGACACTCAATATATATTTACTGCGACATGGAGAAACTACTTTTAGTCAAAGTGGTAATTTCTGCGGTGAAACTGATGCGGAGTTGACTTCCGAAGGGATGCAGATGGCATCCAGTTTTGCCGATGTTTATCACAAATTGAAGTGGGAAGCGGTTTATGTTAGCCCGATGAAGCGCACAATAGCAACTGCCAAACCATTTTGTGATGCTATCGGTATGGATATGCAGTTGCGTGACGGACTTAGAGAAGGTAGTTACGGCGAATGGGAAACTAAGAGTAAATCGTTTGCCCAAGAGAATTATGCAGAAAACTATGTAAAATGGTTGACAGAACCCGCTTGGAATGCGCCACTAGGTGGAGAAACTGCGGTAGATATTGCTAACCGTTCTATGCCTGTAATTGCTGAAATTCAACAAAAACATCCCCAAGGTAATGTTTTAGTAGTATCCCATAAAGCCACGATTCGGATTATGCTTTGCAGTTTACTCGGAATTGATTTGGGACGTTATCGCTATCGGGTGAATATTTTGACCGCGTCGGTAAGTATGGTTAAATTTGACGTTCATGGTCCTTTGTTAGAAATATTAGGCGATCGCCATCATATACCCGATCATATTCGCTCTCGTCCGGGAACATAATAGTCGCTACCAGTACAATAAGGATTAGGGCAGGTAATTTTGTTTACCTGCTTTTTTGCCAATATGAGCGAATGTGAGTTGATCCACACCTTGGACATTGCAAGCGCGATGGGGGCGATGCCGCCGTGGCCAAGGGCATCGCCTGATTCATACTTCAATTATGCAACGCCGATAAATCTTCCTCTTTCAAGCCTCTAGCTTATAGCTAAAGGTTAGTGACTACTTTATCATTCCTTATAGCCAATTCCCCAAACTTTGTACGCATCTGATCATGGAAAACCAAGATGATACTGAAGCCGTGAGTAATCAGGAGAATGCTGTCAAATCAGGACTTCAATCCTTTCTCAACGACTTGCATCTCAAGTACAAGCCACTGCGCGACGGTGCCTTAGCCAACTACATCCCCGAACTGGCAAAAGTCAACCCAGACTTGTTTAGCATTTGCGTGATGACTGTGGATGGTCAGATTTACAAGGTGGGCGATGAGGATCGCCTATTTACAATCCAGTCAATCTCAAAGCTATTTGTGTATGGACTCGCGCTTGAGGAACACGGGCGCGATTATGTCTTGACCAAAGTTGGTGTTGAGCCAACGGGAGACGCATTCAACGCGATCGTTCTTGATCAGCGCTCAAAGCGACCTTACAACCCTATGGTCAATGCCGGGGCGATCGCCACGACAAGCTTGATTAAGGGTTCAGGTCCAACCGAACGGCTCAACAGTATGCTAGAAATGTTCCGGCGATATATTGGTCATGATATTTTCGTTGACATATCAACGTTCATGTCAGAGCGAACAACTGGACATCGCAATCGGGCAATCGCACATTTGATGCTCAACTTTGGCATGATAGACGAAAAAATTGACGAGGCGCTCGATCTTTACTTCCAGCAGTGTTCGATCATGGTTAATTGCCAGGACTTAGCAGTGATGGCTGCAACACTTGCCAACAAGGGCCTCAACCCCATTACAAAAGAGCAGGCGATCAAGAAATGTTACATCAAAGATATCCTCAGTGTAATGTATACCTGTGGCATGTACAATTTTGCCGGAGAGTGGGTGTACAAAGTCGGTCTACCAGCAAAAAGCGGTGTCTGTGGTGGCATTATCGTCGTGGTTCCAAATCTTATGGGCATTGGAGTCTACTCGCCCCTACTTGATGCGAACGGTAATAGTGTTCGGGGAATTAAAGTCTGTGAAGAACTCTCCCAAAAGTTCGGGCTACACCTCTTTGACTGTTCGATGAACGGCTCCAAATTTCTGTAACCCCTATCATTAAAGAAACCTTCACTCCTCTTTATCTAATCTTTTAATAGCCATTCGGAGCAATATTCTACTTTATGACTTGTAAGCTCCAGTTCTTATAAAGAAAATATAGCAATCCTATTTGATTTACCCTGACTATTGCTTGATCGGACGAAAAGCCCATCTATGGTAACTTATACGTAAAGTTGGATTGTAGATTATGAGTCACGAACACATCAATCAACCAGGACTCGTCTTGACACCAGGACCATTCGGGTGGTGGGACTCTGAACGGGTTTCTTCGCCACATGTTTTGCATTGTGCTGATGGAACTTGGAAAATGTGGTACTACGGTCGGGATGCCTCCTTTGATAGACAAATTAATTTGCCTACTGGTCGCTGTGGTTTAGCAATTTCTACTGACGGTATTCGTTGGCAACGCGTACAAGGACCATTAACTATGGGCGCTGTCTTTGAACCTCACCCAGATCCTAGTCGGTTTGATTCAGCCCATGTTGGTGTGAGCAATGTATTATTTCACAATAATCTTTATTGGATGTGGTACTTCGGCGGAGACCGTAGGGTTGTTGATTTGGGAAACTCTAAAGCTAAAGGGTTAAATATGCGCCCTGGTTGTGCCATTTCGCGTGATGGTATAAATTGGGTACGGATAGAAGGTATTTATCAAGGAGCTTTGCTAGATTTGGGTAAAGCGGGGGAGTTTGATGCATTGTTCTGTGCGTGGCCCCAAGTACTGCCTGATGATGATGGAACTTGGAAATTGTACTACCACACCTTAAACCCGGACAAAGGATTTTTAGTAGGTTTAGCTGTATCTACAGATGGTTTACGTTGGGAGAAAGTCGGTCAGATTTTGGAACCAGGTGAGTTTGGAAGTTTTGATGAAAGAGGCATTGGTACACGCAATGTCCTCAAAATAAATGGACAATACGTCATGTTTTACGAAGGTGTCAACAACAGTGGTTATCACTCCATTGGTCTAGCCATTTCTGACGACGGTATTCATTGGCAAAAAGATCAAGGCGACCAACCAGGAGGCTCCGTGTTTTCTCATGCCGAAAAGGGTTCTGGTCGTTGGGATGCACGAGCAATCGGTACACCTTGTGTAGTGCCAACGAACGATGGTAGTTTTCGTATGTACTATATTGGCGCTAACGAAGGTGGTCATGATGAGCTATCGTCACAGCACCAAATTGGCTTGGCTGTAAGTGTCGGCGCAAATTTTCGCTCCTGGCATCGCTGGGGGGAGTGAATAGCTTACAAGGGTAGGTATTTTGTATTTGGTCATTTTTTAACGATTTTAGCCGATTCTTAAATCCTGAAACGACCAACCCACGTTAAACACTTAAGAATTTTCTCAACTATTTTTGACATTCTGAAAAACCTACCCTTGAAAGGGAGTGAATAGGGGCGGAGTTTTATCTCTCCTTTGGCGATGCAGTCACACGGTGGAAACTCGCTGGTGTTTGTATTCGTTGCATCCTGACGCTGCGGGACATCAAATTATTGCGAATGCGCTGTTGGCGGCGACGTTTGTTTAGCAAGCTTAAAGAGCGATGCCGTAGGCATCGCTCTTTTTATCTTGGAAGTATGAGCTAGCTCATAGTAACTTGTTGTTCAAAACATTAAATTGGTATTATTCAAAAAGAAATGGGGTGAAAGAAACCATGATTAGCCAACAAACGATAGATATTGTTAAATCTACAGCACCTAGTTTGAAAAAGCACGGTCAGCAAATCACAAGTCGAATGTATGAAATTATGTTTCATAAGTACCCAGAGGTTAAAGAACAGTTTGATATGTCTGCACAAGCAAATGGTTCTCAGCCTGCAAAGTTGGCTACAGCAGTTTATAGCTATGCCACTCAAATTGACAATTTACCAGCTCTGAAGGTCATGGTAGAAAGGATTGCCCATCGGCATGTTAAAACCAATGTTTTACCAGAAGAATATCCGATTGTAGGAGAGTGCTTACTGCAAGCGATTCAAGATGTATTGGGGGAAGCAGCTACTGAATCCGTGATCGCAGCTTGGACAGAAGCTTATCAGGCATTGTCTATGATCTTCATTGAGAGAGAACATGACATATATAATCAGGGTAAGAGCATCTCAATCAGGCTTGACACAAGGAATCAGAAGAATCTAATAT
>JAQYWP010000388.1 GCA_029379285.1 Rhizonema sp. PD38 | reverse complement strand
ATCCAGATATCACTAGCAGCCTCAATAATCTCGCCGAATTATACTTTTCTATTGGACGCTTTCAGGAAGCAGAACAAAAGTATATAGAAACCCTGTCTATGAGAAAACGCTTACTGGGAGACGAACATCCGGATGTTGCATTTAGTTTAAATAATCTTGCAACTGTATTAACTGCGACGAACCGCCCCCTTGAATCATTATCATATCGCATCCAAGCGAGTAAAATCAATGATAAGATAATTAGTAACATATTCGCTTTTAGTTCCGAAAGCGATCGCCTTGCTTTTCTCCAGAAACTCAGAAATAATTTTGACTTATTTCTTTCCCTAGTCTACAAAAATCTTGCTGACTCCCAAAGCGCTCAACAAGCAGGGTTAGATTTTGTGCTGAAACGCAAAGCCTTAACTGCATCAGCTCTCGCTGCTCAAAACGAAGCACTAACGAGCGATCGCTATGCCCATCTAAAAGATAAATTTCGCCAACTCAGCGATTTGAGCAACCAAATAATTCACCAAACTTTTGCAGTTACCCAAACAGACAACTTCGCCACATACCAAGAAAACTTAACACAACTGCAAACCCAACATAACAACTTACAAAAACAACTAGCGGCAGAAGTGCCAGAAATTCAATTATTCGAGCAAATTAGCGATCGCTATGCAGTCGCAGCAGCACTGCCCCCTGATTCTATCTTAGTAGAATTCGTCCGCTTTGACGTATTCAATTTTCATGCAAGAACAGCCAATGCCGAAACACAATGGCAGCCAGCGCATTATCTAGCATTTATTTTAAGATCTGGACAACCAGATGCAGTACAGATGGTAGACTTAGGAGAAGCTCAAGCAATTGATGACCTAATTCGACTATTTCTCGTCCAAGCATCGGATCGTACCAAGAAAACACTAGGATGGGCAACGAAAGTGCCTGAGGTACCGAAGCTGCCAATCAAACCATACGATCTGACAGCAGCTATCAAATTGAGTGAAGCCCTTTTCCAGCCTATCCGTAAAATCGTACTCGACTGCAAACATCTTATACTTGCACCGGATGGAGATTTAAATTTGCTTCCACTGCAAGTATTACCCTTCAATGAAACAGGGGAACACCTATTGATGGATGAATATACCATCAGCTATTTAGGTGTCGGAAGGGATATCTTGCGTTCCAAAGTTCAGCCAACACGTGAAGCGATCGCACCTTTAGTCATAGCTGATCCTGATTTTGATTTAGCTGATGATGTTAAAATAATGAAAAGTACTCAAAACAGCACTCAAGAGGAATTTATCACTACCCTTGGAAGCAACAGCCTTTCTCGCGCACCTGGTACAAGGTTACTCGGTGAAAGAGTCGTAAAAAAGCTCAAAAATGCACGACTGTATGTGGAGTCAGAAGCATTAGAAACCTGCTTGACAAAAAGTCAGTGTCCAAGTATAATGCTAATAGCAACCCACGGTATTTTCTTACCTGACTCTCAACAACCACATCATAACGAACGTAACTTGTTCGATATGGAGCGCTTTTCTGGCGTGAAGGTAGAAAATCCCATGATGCGATCAGGACTTGCCTTAGCGGGTGCTAACACCTGGTTAAAGAACGGAGTTTTACCAAAACAAGCAGGCAAAGGGTTTGTCTTTGCTCATGACATCGCTTCAATAGATTTATGGGCAAACGAACTTACCGTTCTTTCGGCTTGCGATACCGCTAGAGGAGACATTAAAATTGGTGAGGGAGTCTTCGGGTTGCGTCGTGCCTTTGCTGTTGCAGGGTCAAAAACACTGGTAATGAGCCTGTGGAAAGTACCAGATAAAGCCACCGCCCTGTTGATGGAGCGCTTCTTTGAGAACTTGCAAAGTGGTATGGCTCGAGCTAATGCGCTACAGGATGCCCAGGTTTATATACGCACAATTACAGTTAAAGAATTGCGGACATTAGTTTTGGGTATTGAGTTACTAAAAGAATTAATAGGAGTAAAAGAATTATCAGCAACCAGTAAAATTGATTGTCAAGAAGAAGACACGCCATTGGCGCATCCTTTTTACTGGGGAGCATGGATTTGTCAAGGCGAGAGTGAACCTTTAATGAAGCTGGAAGTACTCAAATAGTAAGAGTTTAGCTTTGCAGGCGTTCTCTAATATCATGTTCGGTTAAATACTTATAATAATGTTTGTAGTTGCGCTTCAGCGCTCTTAACAGTTACTTCCTTCCCGGTGTAAGATTACCTATCTTCTGGATCGTCAAACTTAGCTGCCTTGGCACAGCAGATGCTTCAACGGGGGGAATCCCAACGCCAGGTGCCTGCGACTGGAGAACCCGTTAGCGCAGCGTTAGCGTTAGCGTAGCGGTAGCGAGGCACGAGCGTCAGGGCGGTTTTTTATATCGGTATTCTTCTAGCGGGAAGGGAGTAGAGTGCGCTAAAGCGCAACTACGAACCTATCTTGTATTTATAACTCATTGACCGAATATGATATAACTCAAGTTTTCTATATGTTTAAGTTCCTTTTGTCTATCAAAGATAAGATCGATGCCCTTGGCCACGGCGGTATCGCCGTATCGCCATGCATAAAGTAGAAAATAGGCGATCGCTCTTAAAAATTCCTCTTCCTTTCTCTTGCGTGACTCCCTATAGGTACACACAATGGTGTTCCCATGACGGGATCTGGGACAATGCGACATGCCAGCCCAAATACATCCTGCACAATTTCTTCTGTCATCACAATCTCTGGAGTACCACTTGCTAAAACGGCTCCGTCACGCATTGCCACAACGTGATCTGCATAACGACACGCTTGATTGAGATCGTGTAACACCATCACAATGGTACGTCCTCCGGTTTGATTCAATTCCCACAGTAACTCCAGCACCTCTACTTGATGAGCGAGATCCAGAAAAGTTGTTGGCTCATCCAGTAATAGAATCTGTGTATCTTGTGCCAGAGTCATGGCAATCCAAGCGCGTTGGCGCTGTCCACCGGAAAGGGTATCTACAGCTCTATGTGCTAACTCTGTGAGATCAGTCGTCGATAAGGCATTTGTGACAGCATGTTCATCTTCAGCAGTCCACGACTGCCACCAGTTCTGATACGGATATCGACCTTGAGCAACCAAGTCTCGCACCGTCAAACCTTCTGGAGCAACTGGTCCTTGGGGGAGAATGCCTAACTGCTGAGCCACAACTTTAGTAGAGAGTCGGAGGATGTCAGATCCATTAAGATAAACAGTACCGGATTGTGGTTTTAGCAACCTTGCCAAACCCCGTAGTAAGGTAGATTTGCCACACCCATTTGGACCAACTAAGGCAGTGATCTGATTTGTGGGAATTGTCAGGTTGAGATGGTTGATGATGGACTTGCCGTCGTAGGCGAGGTTGAGATTTCGGGTTTCCAGACAATTGATTTGGCGATCAGCACTCACAGTCTTTGTCTCCGATAAAGTAGATACAGAAAGAAAGGCGCTCCCAAAGCGGCAGTGAATAAACCGCAAGGTAGTTCGGTAGGGGCGAAGAGGGTTCTTGCTAGCACATCTGCTGCGCTGACGAGTAATCCTCCCATAAAAGCAGCAACGGGTAGCGAATTTTCGTGCTTTGATCCTACCAACCGTCTGGCAAGATGCGGAGACATCAACCCCACAAAAGCTATCGTACCTGCCGTAGCGACACTTGCGCCAGCTAAGGCAACACTCACCAGTAGCAGCTTAGTGCGCTGCCACGACACCCGACTACCCAACCCGACTGCTACAGAATCTCCCAATTGTAGCGTATTAAGTTCGCGAGCCAACCCTATTGCCAGTGGTGCAAAGATAACCACCCAAGGTAGCAACGGCCAGAACTGCTCCCAGCTTTTGCCGGCGAGGCTACCTGCTAACCACGTCAGCGCTCGACTGACATCGTCTACTTGACCAAACGTGAGCATTAAAGTGGTAAAAGCTCCTGCCACTGCTGCCAAAGCGACTCCAATCAAAACCAGGCGTAAAGGTGAGTTTTCTCCTGTGCCAGAAAGCAAGTAGATTAAAAAAGCGACAACAAAGGCTCCGAAGAAGGCAGCTACAGGTAGGACAGCCGGAGGGGTGGTAGGAAAAAGGACAATTATAGTTACAGCTGCCAGACTCGCACCTGCATTGACGCCGATGATCCCCGGATCTGCTAAGGGATTGCGTGTTAACCCTTGCAGAATTGCGCCTGCCAGCGCCAAGCTGACTCCTACCAACCAAGCGATTAAGACTCTTGGCAGGCGCAGGGTGATGACGACAAAGGGAGACTCAGGGTCTACTGTTTTTATACCAAAAACAGATCTGAGAATATCTAAAGGTGGGACGGGATAGTCTCCAATACTCAAGCTGACTCCCAAGACAGCAAGGGTTAAGATGATTAACACTAGCAGTACCACAAGTACGCGGCGATCGCCACGCACGCCAGGGGAAATTTGCTGCCATCTCGCTAACTGAATTCTCATGCTCGCTTCACCCGATAACGGATTAAGTAAAGTAAGAAGGGCGCTCCTAACAGTGCCATCATCACCCCTACTGGCAGTTCTTGGGGTCTGAGTATCCAGCGTGCAGCTAGGTCTGCCCACAGCAATAATGCTCCCCCTACCAAGGCGGAAATGGGCAGTACCCAACGGTAATCAACACCGATAACCCCCCTGACCAAATGAGGAACGAACAGCCCTACAAAGCCAATAGGTCCGGCTAATGCCACTGCACTGCCGGCTAGCACGACCACAGTAAGCGTAGTAGCAATTTTTATCGGTACAGTTTGCTGACCTAAACTCTGCGCTACTGATTCGCCCAAACTCATTGCATTCATCTGTCTGCCTAAAGCAAATGCACTCAACAGTCCGACTACCATCCAAGGTAATATGGTGAGAAATAGGTCAAAGTCTCTACCTGCTACTGACCCTGCCAGCCAAAAGCGCACTTCTTCTAAGGTTCTTTGATTGAGAATCATGATCCCCGTTGTGAACGAGGAGAGTAAGGCACTTAAAGCTGCTCCGGTGATTGTGAGATTTAACGGTGTCAATCCTCCGGGACTCCAGGAACCGAGGAAGTAAACGGCGATCGCCGCGACAAAGGCACCGAAGAAGGCCACAAAAGCAATCAGGGGTGGAGAGGACGATTCCAATCCAAATACCACCACGACTACCCCTAAAGCAGCACCGGAGTTAATCCCTAAAATACCGGGTGCAGCTAGGGGGTTTTGCGTGAGTGCTTGCATCAATGCCCCTGCGACAGCTAGACTTGCACCTACCATCATGGCGACGAGCGATCGCGGTAGCCGCATTGTTCTGACAATCAGATGATCTGTTGAGTCATCAAAGGTTGTGAAAGCAGTGATTATCTTAGACAGAGGAATATCTGCTGCACCATAAGCTAAGCTGGCAAACAGGCCCAACAGCAATAAAATTCCTATTAATCCCAAGACAAGTAGGGGATTGTAGTGCTTGCGAAACCATTTTTCTTGAGAGGATCTTTGAGTCGGGCTGACCATTAGTTCTGTCCGATTACAGACATATAGACGATTAGTCTATACCAATTTACTCAGTATAAATCTTTTTTTGTAATAAAATCTCAATACTTCTCAGATAAGTCAACCACCGAGCTATGTAGAGAGTTTTTAGCCCTACCAACATGATTTTTGTTTTTTTGTAAAATCAGTGATTTTTGCTATAAAGCTGTTTTCCTACTCATCATTTATTCTATTGCCTATTTTGTATGTGTTGTGCTTTGTAATGCGTGCATCTACATAACTGGAGAAGGTACTTCACACCTATGTAGGACGTTGAGCACAGTTGAGAGCTTCTATTGGTCAGTGTCTGTTGACGAAAAGTTGTATCGGTAGCTGAATTACGTACCGATGGAATTTTCCTACCTGAGGCGGCTTCTTTTGAGGGAGAGATCTTTAAAGATGCTGGTATTCAACGTCCGCCAAATCAGTTACTCTATTCTGAGACGAGCAAAACAATGGGCTTAGGGGGACGCTACGCTTTTCTTCCCATACCTGAGGAACTCTTAAGTGAAATTGATGGCGATATCCTATTTTTAATCACTGAAGATCTGATGAATCGTCAAAATCTCAATTTAGAACTCCAAAAGTTGAAGGTATGTCCGCTATGGTCTAAGTTAAAAGTCGTGCGCCATTCCTCAGTGCATGAAGTTGGTTTTTACTGGCGTGGTATGAGTCCGATTTTAGCTAACCTGGTAATCGACGATTTATGCTGATATTTGGTTAATGTGCCTCTATCAAGCTCTAACTGAGAGTCATGCGATGCGCCGCTTATTAGTTCGATAAATTTTCGACAAGCGGCGCATCACCCAGATTAGTGCTAGCCTCCTGTGAGCCGTCTCTACACAGTCTCGAAACGGCCGAAAATTCTACTCTTCGAGAGAGCGTTAACTCAACCGTATTGATTTCTGCCGCGCTCTCACTAGTTAGATTTAAAACGAAGATCAGGAGCGGAAAACACTTTAATGCGCCTAATGTTGTAAATATTACGTCCGCCCTTGACATCCCCAGGCACGACTATACGAGCAATGCCCTGATCGCCAAGCAGTTGTGGATCAACAGAGGGATCGTCCTTGGTGGCATATGCAACAAGAACTTGTTTGCCTTCAAAGTTGGGGTCAATTTCACCTTCTGACAGAACGATTTGGTAACAGTCGGTGGCTTCAACAACAATATACTGCCGCAGAGCGCCGTTCTTCACAGTTGGGTCGGGATTTGGTTTCAGCCCCCCGACAGACTGAATCAGATTCCATAGCGGCACTCCGACATAGGTATGAGTTTGCTGTCCTTGTGCTGAGCCGAAGCTGACTGTGACTTCTTCACTTGGTAACGATTGCAGCTTTGATAAGCTAAAAGTTGTCGGGTGCACGACTTCACCGCCTAAGCGAACACGCTCGCTGATGCCACCAGAACACTCCGCTTGTTCCGAAGAAGTTGAGCTAACCTTGACCTTTGCTAAAGGGTCTGCTAAAGTTGGTTGCCCTAACCCCAGTATTGATAACATTAAGGACACAATCGTAATGCGGCGAGTCAAACCCATAAAACATACCCCAGTTCTAAATTCAAAAATTAGATCGTTTGGTTAAATATCAAGCCTTCATTTCCCCCGTGCGATCGCGCACACCGCACAAAGGAAACGACTGTCTAATTTATTACCAACTATGTTATTCACACAATACAATTTACTAAATGCTGAGACTAGCGTAGTATCAAGAAATATTTGATACTAACTGTACTGTATTTGTTTAAAGAAACTTTTTAACCAGGCTAATTCGTTGCAAAACCTAGATCCCCGACTTCTTGAAGGATACAGCTGGTCATTCAGGGGTGTGACCCCTCACTCCCACGATTTTCCGTTCTGAGAGTGGTAATGTATAGAGGCGAAGCTTGGATGCCTACCTATCCATTACCCGGATCTTTCTGAAGATTTCACCCTGAGCAGAGGAGAGTGAGTTTGTAGAGGACATAGAGAATTAGGTGTGTATGGGGAAAGATTGATGTCGGCGATCGTCAACAACAAAGTAAATCCATTTACGCCTGGGTACAAGAATAGACTCGTTGAGTGGAAAGTGAGTTCATTTCTACATGGTGTCGTGCCACTCTAATTGCGAGATCTACTACTAGGCGAAAAACCGAGTTTCCGGCCAACTACTCAACCGAAAAA
>JAQYWP010000387.1 GCA_029379285.1 Rhizonema sp. PD38 | reverse complement strand
TCAACAGAGTGATCGAGGCTTTAACCAATTAAATTTTTGGTATGTAACAATTTATTAATAAATAATCTAACATCTAGAATCAACTACATGGAGCAAATTCCTCTGCCTTCACCTATCCACTACGAACTGATACTGCAACTGCTTGAAAGACAAACCATGTCAGCAGTTAGAGAAGATCCTAATCTACGTAATCAGGTGAACCAACTCATCATAACTCTGCGTAAAGCAGCTGCCCAACAAAAGCATTTAGAAGAAATTTGCCAGTCTTCCTCAATGGCAGTTGATCACCGTTGGTCGCTTAATCATGTTAATAATCGGCATTAAATGCTCCAGATTAAGGAATATCTCTGTAGCTTATCAGTAGTAAAAAGCTTTATGGGAGTAGTATTCTAATACTGTTAATAGAGAATTAAAAATTCGTTTTGGAAAAGTCAAGAGCAATGCTGTAGACGAAGCAGCGGTGAGCATCGCTACAGGGAACTCACGCCCGCTCTTACGGCGACTGCGATCTAAGGTAGCGTCTCCCTTTGGGAGACGCTACCTTGAACGACGTACTCCTTTTCTCTAAGCAAGCATCACAAGGAGCGTCAGAGCTTCCCGCAGAGTATAATAGCTTTATTTCCACATTTTCTCGCTCCGTATACTAGTACTCGACCCCATGAACTCGTCTCTATCTACAATAAATGAAAATACTTGTAGAGCGGGTTAAATTATCAACCCGCTCTTTCAAATTGTACTTAGATGAGTAAAAACTTATACAGTTAAGTTTACCCTCTATCAGGGGTTGAAGAAGGCAGAGTCGATGTAACATACTTCGATTCTCCTAAATAAGCTACTTACAGCTATGCTGTTTCTAACCAATCATAAATTTTTTCTAATTGTTCTAAGGTAATCAAACCATACTGCCAAAGAATCATCGGCAATGGTCCTGGATCTTGCTCGCTGTGACGAAGAGCGACTCCTATAGCAGCTGTAGAAATTGCTAAGTCCTCTAGCAAAAAACTCACTAATCTAGAATAAGTTGACGGCGACATTTGTTGTATTTCACCTCCTTCAGTAAAATCGATTGTCATATAGCAATTTGTCATTCTTAAGTAGTTGGTAAGTAGTATTATATTTACAATTGCGCCTTTATACGTTAAAGATACCAACAATGTTTGGTTGGCGAGCCTCAACGATCGAAATCTAGGAAATATCAATCATGCTACTTGTCAGCTAAAAGGTCAAGTAGTATATTCCCTAGATTTGGACTAATTTTATCTTTTTTAGTTCGGCGCTCTTGTCTACTACACTTTTGTTAAGAAAGATTCCTAAGCTTATAGTCTCTTATCGACAACTCTTTATACCTACACCAAAAGAATGATTTTTGCAATATAACTGTTAACAGTGAGCCATAAAAATAAATAATACTACGCTTTGGGGAACAAACGTGAAATCTATACGTACATGAGATCTTAATGCTCAACTTCGCGAAGCATTGGAATTCAAATACTCAATTTTGACAGGAGTACTTACCTTCAAACCCAATTCTGCTGCTCGACCGGAACGCAGTTCAATTACCATGTCAAAAGGTTTATTAGGACCATAGCTGCGACAAGGATCGCTCTTACAGCCAGGTGCAGAAGCTTCGATATACTCTACAACCCCATTTCGCAAAAAGACCATATCCAGCGCAACAGGTACATTCTTCATCCAAAAACCAACAGTTTCTGGTGGTGAGAATGGAAACAGCATCCCCCTATCATCAGGTAAAGCAGGTCTGTACATCAATCCCAATGCCTGTTGTTGAGATGTTCGCGCCACTTCTAACTGAATTTTTGTACCATTGGGAACAATTGCTTGAGCCGAAATTGGTAGTTGTTGACCTGCATTTGTTGCCGTTAACATTTGATTTATATTTACTGATGTTTGAGTTTGAGAAGGTTCTGCTGGTGTTGATGTCGAACAACTCATCAGCAAAATACCCAGTACTATAGAAAGCAAACCCAGCCGACAGTTCATAGCAATTTTATATTTTAGATTTTAGAAGGAGGTAAATAAATTTTATATTAAGGATTTTGGATTGGAGTACGCTCGGGCTTACTTAGCTACTTAAAATAATCTCAGAATTATCTCATAATCCCAAATCCAAAATCCAGGCATCCAAAATTACCTACGATTCCCTTAGCACGTAACCGACTCCTCTCACTGTCTGAATCAAGCGCTTTTGACTTTCATCCTCTATTTTTAACCGCAAGTAGCGAATATACACCTCGATTACATTTGACTCACCCATAAAATCATAACCCCAAACATTCTCTAGAATTTGTTCGCGAGTTAAGACTTCACGAGGATGTTCCATTAAATACTTTAGCAGTTCAAATTCCTTCATTGTCAAGTCGATAGTCCGCCCGTTGCTTATAGCACGACGTGTTGCCAGATCTAAAACAAGATCCCCAAAACGTAACTGTTCTGAGTTATCAACTTCAGGTTTTAAATAAAGGCGAACTAAGTTCAAAAAGTCTTCGCCACGGTAAGGCTTGAGGAAATAATCATCAGCCCCTGCTTCTAAGCAAGCGACTCGGTCATCTACAGTATCCCTCGCCATTAGTACTAGTACAGGTGATTGCGTTCCAGTATTTCTGAGATTTTTGCATAACGAGAGCCCTGATTCTCCTGTGAGCATCCGGTCTATAACAATTAAAGCAGGCTTATGATCGCGACACTGTTGTAAACCACTCATTCCATCATGAGCCACAACGGGTTCATAGCCAGCTTCCTTTAAATCAAAAGCAAGCTGATTTGCTAAACTCTCATCACTTTCGATCGTCAAAACACAGGGATTGTGAGCAAGCTTCATATCGATTTTGGATTGTGAAGTTGGGTTTTTGGAGTTATATCATGTCCGCTCTGATAGTCACAGGGAGTAGCAACCCCCTTTCTTAATATTAATTGGGGAGTGGGAAGAAGGAGGAACCAAGAATCATGAATCTTGTTTCCTGTCTCCTAAGTGCTAAAAAGCTTACTCCTCCTCCTACGGTAATTCCACAGATGTGGGTTTAGCGATGTGTGGTAGACCCCAACCTAATTTTTCCCGTAAAATTCGGAAAAACTCTGGAGGCTGTAGCCGGACAAAGCGAGCATTATATTGAGAGCGCGATAAATGCACCCGATCTTGTGGTAGTACATAGCATCCTCCATTCCCATCAACTACCATCACCAAGCGGGGAGTATTGACTGGATAGATATTAACTGGTTCGTTATCTGGAAACACCAATGCTCTAGAAGCTAAGGAATGAGGACATATAGGTACAAGTTGCAACACTGGTACACCAGGGGTGACAACCGGACCCCCAGCACTCAGAGAATAAGCTGTCGAACCAGTCGGTGTAGATATAATGACACCATCTGCAGCAATATCCACTGGCGAGTGATGACCTATAGCTATTTCAAAATGGCACATTGAGGTCAAGGGCTCTCGATGCAGTACCATCTCATTCAAGCAGAGAGCTTCCCAGAGGACTGAATCTCCTCGAAATACTTTGATAGCAAGCATTATCCGCTCTTCGATTTCATACTCACCTGACAGGAGACGCTCAATTGTTTGAGGCAACTGGTTAAGATAAGCTTCCGTCAAAAAGCCCATGTGACCTGTATTCACTGCTAATATGGGGATACCACAGGGAGCGACCAAACGGGCTGCTGCTAGAACAGTTCCATCTCCCCCTAGCACGATAGCAAACTTTGTTTCTGAGTCAAAACCAGGGGGTGTCAGACCTTCTATTGGTGTGTGGCACACAGGACTATCTGGAGTAGAATATCCCAACATACCACCTGTTCCCGTTGCCATGCTTACGTTCCAGCCGACAGCGGTCAACTTGTCTCTCAATTCGATAGCGACGCGACACGCTATCGGTTTAACATCATTGTATATAATGCCTGCTTTCGGCACACTTAAATATCCAACTTGATAGCGATGCTCTGTATTCTGTTAATATTGACATATTTTTAATGATTTAGTCATTAGTTCTTTGCCAAATGTTTTATGTATCGTTTTTTCTCATGACTAGTCACTAGTTTTTTTGAACGGAGTTCTTTGTTTCTGCTTTTTAGTTTTATCTTTCTCATAGTCTAACTCTTTCAGCTTTTTCATAATTCGGCTGAAATACTCTTGTAAGTATGCTTCCAGAGTCGTCGTTTCGTTTGGATCTAATCCAAAGACCTTGTAAACCTCATCCATTGGAGCATTAAGTGGTATACCACTTGCTAGGACTTCTGTAAAAGCCAGTCGATCTGCTATGTTCCATCCCCACTGAAACAACCGCAGCAAAGAGCGCATGGCACGCAGTACGCTGACTGGCATCCGCGTTACCCTGGCTTCTTTTCCAGACAAGCGTTCGCACAGCTTAATAATTTCCTCAGCACTCCAAGCACGAGTCCCCATTATTGGGAAAGTTTGGTTTTCAGTTTCTTTAACCGCTAAAGCACGGATAGCAAATTTAGCAATGTCCTGAGTATCCATATAGGCTATGGGAGAAGACTCACCTGTCACCCATACTGGCTGTCCTTCCAAAATAGAAATTCCATATTGACCAATTAAGCCTTGCATAAAGCCAGCTAGAGACAATATGGTATAATTCAAACCTGATTCAGCTAAAAAGAGTTCCGTACAGCGCTTAATCTCCATCAATGGCACTTGCGGATACTTTTCAGCATTTAAAACAGAAAAGAAGATAAAACGCTCAACACCCGCAGCTACAGCTGCTTGAATTAAAGATACCTTACCTTCCCAGTCCACCCTCTTAATGCTAAGAGGATCGGTAGGACGAGATGTTGAAGCATCAATAACTGCAGTTGCACCTTCAAGTGCTACTTTAAGTGTTTGGGGGTCACACAAATCTCCGCGTACGAGATCTGCACCCCATTCTTTCAAAAATGCGGCTTTTTTAGGACTCCGAACAAGGCAACGGACTTTATAACCCTCATCGATGGCACGACGAGCCACTTGTCTTCCCAAGGTGCCACTTGCACCAATGATTAATAATGTCATGAGGGTTCTTTACTAAATTTAAACTTTTATGACTAAAATCTTATCAGAATCATCTATATAAACAAAGTTAACAAAAATTTTAATAAACTTTCTTTTGAAAGCAGACAGACAATGGCAGAATAGATCGCCTTAATCTTGTGATCTTGAATTATCTGCCCTTTCTCGTGTTTAAATTAGGTTTACATTACTCTATCCTGAGTTAAAAGTGTTAACACTTTAACTTTACAAGTCAAAAATATCACACTTTTTTAGGACTCAGGATGATAGGACTCAGGACTCAGGACTATTCTTCTTCTGCACCTTGGACTTTCAGTAATAGCACACCTAGACCCCAACCGACGAAGATTAGACCGAAGGATAACAGCGCCGCATTTAACATTTCGCCGTTCATGGGTGTAATTCTCCTATGCAAATTGTTTAATTAAATTAAGTCTATCAGAAGCTTGTTCGAGACGCTCGATTCTTAAAGAGGTGTAAAGTCTTATGACGCTACCACAAAACCGACCACATCTTTTACTAACGCTGGGAGATCCGGCAGGAATTGGACCAGAGGTGATTTTAAAAGCTTTGGCTGACCCGGAAGTTAGCAAAAGTTGTCACGTGACAGTAGTAGGTAGCCAAGATTTACTACAAGAAACTTATCACAAACTTAATAGTGTTCTCAATTTAGAACCTCTGGCAAATCCAGCAGAGTTGTCAATTCTCGATTTACAGTTAGAGAAACATATAAAACGAGAAATTACTATCGGGACTGGTAATGCAGCAAGTGGTGCGGCTAGTTTTGCTTATATGGAAGCAGCGATCGCCCATACACTGATGGGTCAATTTGATGGGATTGTCACAGGACCGATAGCGAAATCGGCTTGGAAGGCGGCAGGTTACAACTATCCCGGTCAAACAGAACTGTTGGCGGAACAATCAGGTGCTAAGCGTGTGGGAATGTTGTTTGTTGCGCGATCGCCTTATACTGGTTGGACACTCCGAGCTTTACTTGCTACCACACATATACCTCTTTGTCAAGTATCCCAGGTATTGACACCGCAGTTGATGACAGAAAAACTTGACTTGCTGGTGGAATGTTTACAGAAAGACTTTGGTTTAGATGAAGCCAAGATTGCGATCGCGGGTTTAAATCCCCATAGCGGCGAACTGGGACAATTGGGACGCGAAGAACAGGATTGGTTGATTCCTTGGATAGAGGAACAGCGTCAGAAGCATCCAAACTTACAACTGGATGGTCCTATCCCTCCTGATACAATGTGGGTCAAGCCCAGTCAAGCTTGGTACGGAGATTGTCTCATCCAAAATCCAAAATCCGTCTTGGAAAGTTTGCCACGGAGGGAAACCCTCCTTACAACTTTCCGCACAATTCACAATCGGGCTGATGCTTATCTAGCACTTTACCACGATCAAGGCTTAATTCCTGTCAAGCTTATGGCTTTCGACCGCGCGGTAAATACTTCTATCGGTCTTCCTTTCATTCGGACTTCACCCGATCACGGCACGGCGTTTGATATTGCAGGTCAGGGAGTTGCCGATGCTACAAGTATGAAAGCAGCGATAGAATTGGCAGGTGTGTTGGCGTTACAGAGATTTCGTCATAGCGCGTGATTATAACTTAATACGGTTGAGATCGTTTCAGTCAAGTTGCGTATTTCGTAGTGTAGATACATTTATGAGTGTTGAATGTCTACATTAGGCAGTAACAAGACACCAGGAGACGATCAACTCATGCCAGATGAGCAACGGCTAGAGGAGCAACTGCTCTCGCAGGGAGCAGGAAAAATGATATCTAACCAGCTCGATAAACTAGAAAAAGTAGACGTCGATGTGCAGACTGACCTGTTTAAATTGATTCAGGGACAGGTTGATGGTGTCTCACTATCAGGTGAAGGATTGGAATTGCAAGATATCCGTGTGCAAGAAATTACACTGCAAACAGATAATATTGCCGTTAATCCTCTAAGCGCTCTTTTTGGTCAAATCGAGCTAAGTCAGCCAGTAAATACTACCGTTCGGATTGTACTTACAGAAGAAGATATTAACCGCGCCTTGAGTTCAGATTCTATTCGCAGTCAGATGCCGACATATGAATTGAATGTAGATGGCGAGATTGTCAGCTTGAAGCCGCTCGAGATACAAATTCAGCTACCGAGCGATCGCCAAATGGGATTTACCGGAAAAGTCTTGCTTAAAGAAAAAGGCGATACTCGTACAGTCGGTTTCACGGCAATGGTTCGCCCGCGCACGTCTACAGAACCGATAATATTGGAGGGTTTTAACTGTACTCAAGGAGAAGGCATTTGTTTAGACACAGTTGCTGCTTTGATAAAAAAGGTCAAAGAACTAGTGAATTTGCCATCTTTTGAATATCAGAAGACAGCCCTGAGTATTAAAAGTCTGATAGTGCAAAAAGGTCTATTGAAATTTTTAGCACAAGCTCATGTGAAGCAAATACCTTCTTAAATCAAAAGTTAGGAGTTAATCAGTAAATTTTGTTGTGAGCGCTCGAAAGCGCTCATAATAATTCATTAGCAAAGGAGACCATAGCTGCTCGCATCTCATACCAGTTTGAAGAAAGAATGCAACAGATAATTATGTAGGGAAGTTCGCCAAACGTTTTGTGTAGGGT
>JAQYWP010000386.1 GCA_029379285.1 Rhizonema sp. PD38 | reverse complement strand
TAATTCCCCTTCGGATCTAAAAATAAGCGAACGCACAGAAATTAGTAACTTTACTGACACTAAGATTTCCTTAATATTAAGTAAGGCAACATAGACTTAACAAACGAAGAAAAGCTCAGAAAACCATAAATAAATGAAGTTCATATAAAGTTTTAATAAGATTTTCTAGATTTATTGCCACATCGTTATATATGCTATATCTTTAGATTAGTGAATATGTTGGTTTAAAGGCTGGCATATAACACAGGAAATTTAAAATTTAGTTGTATTCTTTATTACTTAATTATACTTGACGACATGGCATACGAAAGCTTGATAAAATTGTTATAAATTATTCATTATTGATACTTAGCTTTTGATTAAAATTGTTTTTTTATACCAAGCAAATTTTAAAATTAATAGTAGCATTAAATACTACATCTAGAATGGATTTTACAGACTACAGAAGTGATCGCATCCAAAATTTTACAGGTTGGAAGTGGGAGTTTGAGAAGATCCATAACTGGCTCTCTGAGCCGAAGGTCTCGCGTTACTTTCTGCTGACTAGAGAACCAGGAAGTGGGAAGACGGCAATGCCCTAACTCTCTAAAACAATCCAACCACATCATGTAGCCTAAAAACTATGACTAAAACTGTTGCAACCCAATTAAAAGCGATCTCTTTTGAGCGTGATATCGAAAGGCTCACCGAAAGCTTTACAGGTCGGGAGTGGATTTTTGAGGAAATTGACCGATGGTTGCAACAGGATAATGAACGGTTCTTCATTTTGACGGGAGAACCGGGAGTGGGGAAAAGTGCCATCGCTGCTCAGATCACCCAAACTCGCAAGGACATTGCTGCCTATCACTTCTGCATTACTCGACAAATCAGCACCGTTGAGCCGAACAATGTCCTGTTGTCTCTGGCAGCTCAACTGGTCAAATATTTCCCAGACTATGGGGAAGCCCTGATTAACACGGTTAAACCTTTATTTCTTAAAGTTAACGTTGAAATTAACATTAAGAATATTAGGGATAGTGTTGTTCAGGGTGTGGTGATTGAGAACCTGCACATCCACTATCCCAATGAAGCTCTGGATATTGTGCTGCGTCGAGCACTTGGAGCATTGCCTAATCCGCCAAAAGAACCTGTTTCAATCCTGATCGACTCTCTAGACGAAGCAGTCACCTACAGCAATGAGAACAATCTGGTGACGTTACTTTCTAATGTTGATGACTTACCCTCGTGGGTGCGCTTTATCCTGACTTCGCGTCCAGACAAACAACGGGTACTCAGTTACTTTGAGACGCTCAAGCCTTACTACTACCATCTGAACGAACTCTCTGAAAAGAACAAGAAGGATATTCATCAGTATGTAGATGGGAGAGTGCTGAGTGAGCCAATACAAGTACAGATTCAGAGATTTCAGGTACAGTCCAAAGCTTTGATTAATCAGATAACCGAACTATCGAAAGGCAACTTTCTCTACACCAAAGTGTTGCTAGATGATATTGAGTTGGGCGGACAACCTATCGATAATCTGGCTGCCCTACCAAAGAGCCTTAATGGGTTGTATCACAACTTCCTATTACGCCTTAAAGGTGAATGGGAAGGTAAGTATCAACATATTTTCGGAATATTAACAGTCACAAAGGCACCTGTGACTGAAAAAGAATTGGCTAATCTGCTCAGTGAACAGCTAAAAGAGACTGAGTTGGGACAGCGTTTAAGAGTTGTTGAGCAGTTTCTCGATGTTGTTCAAAACGATTATGCGGAAAACACATATACGTTGTTTCATCAATCGTTACAAGACTACCTAATTGATAAGGAAAAGAGCGGTGTTTTCCACTGTTCACCTAAGGATGGACATCGGCAAATTATCGAGTACTGCTGGCAGTATCATCCCCGTGACTGGCGAGAGTGTGATCGCTACGGTCTGCGATATCTAGCTATTCACCTACTGGATATAGCTGCCCTGGAAAAGCCACCAATTAAAGCCAGGAAATATATTGAAAGACTGCATGAATTACTGGCAACCGAAGTTGATGGACGTAATGCCTGGTTTGATGCCAAAGACCGAATTAGAGAAACAGCAGGGTTTCTAGCAGATGTAAATTTGGCATGGTCTCAAGCTGAAGAGGCATATGATCGGGAACCTGCAAAAAGTATTGGATTGCAATGTCGATATGCTTTAATGACATCATCTTTAAATAAACTGGCAGAAAACCTGTCTGTAGAGCTATTAGCAGCGGCAGTGCGAGCAGACGAGTGGACTTTCGAGCAGGCTTTTTTCTATGCAATGCAAATGCAGCCCCGACAGAGGGCAGAAACACTTGTCAAGTTACTTGAGGTCTTGCCAGAACGTTTAAGACTACAGGTAATTCAAGCAGTGCTGCAAGCTGCTGAATCTATTAGGGATGAGAAGTATCTTGTAGAAACACTATCTAATCTTGTTCCTCAACTTTCAGCAAATAATTTGCCTGAAACCTGGAAGGTACTAAGAACCATTAAGGATGAGAAATTACTGGCTCAAGCGTTAACTGTACTTCTTCCCAAACTAACTCCAGATTGGCTAACTGAGGCGCTGAAAGCCGCTATTGCTCTTGACTATTACCGTGTTGAAACTTTAGAACAGATGGCTCCTTACCTAAAAACTGCCAATCTATTACCTACGGCTCTAAAGGCTATTGAAGAAGTCCAAGATGGGGAAGCTCGGGATAAGGCTTTAAAGGTATTGGTTCCTCATCTATATTCTGATTTGCAGAAACCAGCTTTAGAAATTGCACTGAAAACCTGGTATTTTAATCAAAACGTTAAGTATGCTTCTAAAGCCTTAAAGGAATTAGCCCCTCAACTTCCTTCAAAATTGTTATCGCAGGCTCTAGAGTCTGCCCGTAATCTTAGTTCTAGAGAGGTTTATAACCAGGCTAATCCAGAATTTTTAAAGCGTCTAGAAGTAAAAGTCGGAGGAAGATCTTTAGACGATCCACATCCTGATGCTTATGTGGAAGTGCTGGAGGTCTTAGCTCCCTTTCTAACTTCAGACTTATACAAAGCAGTTTTGAAAACTGTGATCAACTCTTTGTGGGGGAAGAAGCTTGCTCAAGCCCTAGTTGCTTTAGTGCCTTATTTACCAGATGCACTGGAACCCGCATTGAAAACCATTTACTCTCTACAAGATTATAATCCTGAAGAAGAAGCTATTACTCGAGCTGATTACTTAGTTCGGCTGGCTTGTAATCTACCTAATGAACTTGCTTCTCATCAACCAGCTTTATTAAAAGAGGCTTTGGAAGCAACGCTAAAAATTTGTCCTCCAGATATCTTCTGCTTATTGGAGCTGCTTCCCTATCTGCCAGAAGCATCACATCATGCCCTAGAATCGATTCAAAGCTTGGATGATGATGTAATTACCTTTTCCTTTATCTTGTCCTCATTGATACCTTATGTGACCCCAGAGCAATTACCTGTAGTTTTAAATATTATCAATAGTTTAGTAGTACATAAGAACATATATCTTTTTCTGCTGAGCGAATTAGTTTCTCATCACCCAACGATTTTATCGCTTGCTTTGGAGTTGGTACTTAAGCTTAAAAATGAGTCTCGAACTGAAAGTTTGAAGAAACTATTTTCTAAGTTGTCTCCAGAACACTTACACTGTATACTTACCGCCGCTCACGAATTGAGTGGGGAACGTCTCCGAAGTGATGATTGCGCTGATATTTTAGTTGCGTTTGCTCCTCACTTAACTGAGACATTATTACCTGAAGCGGTGGAAGTTGCTCTAAATATCCAGAAGTTTGAGCACCGAGATCGTGCTTTAGTTGCTTTGGTGACCCATCAACCCATTCTATTCCCCTCAGCATTATTGGTTGCTGAATTTAAACGTGGATTCGTTATATCAGAATTGCAGATGGAGCGGGATTTACAGAATAGTTATTTTCTGGCTGTGGCAGTGAGCCAGAAAATCGAAGGTCACACTGAGCAAGTCGAAGCTCTTTTAGCATTGATTCCTCATTTTCCAGAAGCCTTAGGTCTTGCTCTCAAAAGATTACTAGATTCAGGACGTGGGGATGCATTTCTTGCTCATGCTTTAGTACAACTCGCTCCACATCTCGATGCCATTCCTCATTTAACAACAGAGTCGATTGCTCAGGCTTTAAATGTTGCACGAAAAATCACAGATAATGACGAACGCCTTCAAGCATTGAAAGAAATTGTGAAACATTTGAACACAAATTTGCTTTCTGAGGCTTTAGACGTAGCGCTAGCCATTGAAGAGGAGAAGTACTATGCTCAAGTTCTCATTGCACTCGTTTCTCGATTGGCTGTAGACAATTTGTTGTCTAAAGTTTTAAAAGTATCGTTATTGATGAAAGCGGACAGTGATCGTGCTGCTCTGTTAACTGCACTGGCTCCTTACCTGCCCTCTTCAGTGACTCATGCTTTAGAGGCTACCTCCATAATTGGAGATAAGTATCACTGCACTCAAGTACTAACAGCATTATCTAAAAATTCATGTGAAATCGCGTCTCAAGCAATAGAGATGGCGCTTTCTATTGATGAAGATTTCTATCGTGCTAGAGCTTTAACATCTCTGATTCCCATACTGCCTGAAAATTTGTTGGACAAAGTTCAGAATTTTGCATCTTCTCTCAAACAATATGAAAACTATGATGCCACATTAACAGAACTAGCCTTGCGTCGACCAGAAACAGTAAATTATGCGCTAAATGCTATTCTATCACAGAGGGGTTGGCCATATCATTTGGAAAATTTTACTCAATTAGTTCCTTATTTGAGCGAGAACTTAATACACAAGGTTCTCCTTGCTATAGAAAAAGTTGATGATGCACCTCGACGTGTCGAAGTTATAAAGGTGTTGCTGGCTTATGCAAAAGTTACAGTGCCCAAGGTTCTGGAAAGTGCGTTAGAGGCGGCTTCATCCCAGAGTTTGGATGATTTTAAGCGTGCTGAGATCCTAATGAAAATTGCTCCCTACTTAGATGTCACCCATCTACAAAAAGCCTTGGAAATAGTTCAATCAATCGGATTGGAACTTTATCAAGCCTTTGCTCTAAGGGCACTAGCCCCTCAACTAATTCAATCTGCCAACGAATTGGTTCAGGCTCTGAAAGTTGCTGAAGCCTTTAAACATCATAGTGCTCCTTTTGGTCGCGATCTCTATTACGCCTATGTCATGTCAGCATTAAAACCTGAGCTTACCGAGAATTTGATGATTCCCATCCCTCAAATTCTGGGATCGTCTTGGTTTTGGGCTTTTATGCGACGGGACTGCATTCAGTTTCTAAATGAGTTGTTACCCGATATGACTGTAGAGCAGCGATTAGCTTTACTAGAAGCAGTTGAGTCCCTTAACAACCAACCTGAGGAGATTTACTCCCCACGCTGTCTAGAATATGCCTTACCTATCTTGATCTCTAATCTTCCACAAGAACATCTGTCTCAAGCCTTAGCAGCAGTAAAATCTATTCGATATATCAGCGACAAAATTGAATCTCTAACTACGTTAGCTCCGCGTCTTAGTAATGACCTATTATACGAAGCTCTTGAGATAGTGCAGTCACAATTCGCACGAGCGCAAGATTACGAATATGTCAAAGTAATAAACGTTCTAGCACCATATTTGAAAACTCCAGATTTATTAAACAAGGCTTTAGAAAATATCTCATCTTTCAACTATGAGAATAACTTTTACCGTGCCGAAGCTCTAGCTGCACTTGTTTCTACCAAACCCGAAGTGAGTTCTAAAGCAGTTGAAATCATTCTCTCTCTTGATAAAAACCGTGCAGAAATTCTTGAAAAATTATCTCCTTATTTAGCGCAAGTTCCTGACTCTTATTCTCTTTGGAAAACAGCTTTGCACTCTTTATCTCAGTCTCCACGTCCTGATTTTCTGCAAGATTTAGCAGCTCTTGTACCATTTTTCTCTGCTTTAGTGGAGCAACCAGTTACAGACTCGGTGGCGAGATCAATCACTGATGTAGCGCGTTGGTGGTCATGAAGAACCGGAAATGTTTATTTTTCATAGAGCTTATTGCATTAAATGAGACGTTGATTTAATGAAGTGTTCACCTATGGACTGAAATAGAAAATTCCAACACAAAAATTCAAACAATCATGGTTAAAAATCGCCGATACGTAAATTTTAATCTCGAATTGCGAGATTATGATGAGACCAGCCAAACATTCAAAGTATCTGTCCCCATCTCCGACGTAGGTGAAACTTGCGAATCATTTACAGTCTCTTATCTTTCTAAAGAAATGGAAGACTTTTTGACAAGGCTAGAAAGAAAAAATAATCTTCCACTTTCAAAATTAGTAGAGTTTGGGAAACAGATAATAGCACGATTATTTCCATCATCAGAAATTACCAATTTATTTCAAAGAGCAATTGAAAAAGCAGGTCAAGACGGTTGCATTCGTCTGCGGTTAGTGATTAAGCAGCCAAAATTAGCTCAAATACCTTGGGAGTTTTGCTATTTTTCTGAATCAGAAGGTGAAGATAGCTATGATAATTTTATGGTTCTAAATCCTAAATATTCGATGGTACGCTATGAGTCGGTAGATTCTTCTCAATCGGAGATTAAAAAAGAAAATAAAGAAAGTTTGCGTCTCTTAGCAGTGATAGCAGATCCCATAAAGAATCTGAACTTGGAGATGGAACAGGAAGTCATAGAGAAAGCGTTACAAGAATTTGATGTAAAGGGAATTAACTTAAATTGGGAACCTTTTATCAATAATCCAACAGTTGATGAATTGATTTCCAAATTACATAAAGGGGCTGATTTATTTCACTTTGCTGGTCATGGTGTATTTACAGAACCAGAAATAGAAGATTCTATAGGGATAGGAAATCTAGTTTTACTTAACAAGAAAACAGAAGGTGCCTATGAACTATTTCCTGCTAATGAATTAGCAATACATTTACAGCAAGCGGGTGTCAGAGTAGCAGTTTTGGGCGCTTGTGAAACTGGACGACGTGATGGTGTTTCTCCTTGGACTGGAATTGCACCTGCTGTGATGAAACAAGGTATACCAGCAGTGCTAGCAATGCAGTATAAGGTGTCTGATAGTGAAGCAATCGCCTTTAGTAAGCGATTTTACACCGTGCTAGCTGCTGGACTAACCCTTGATGAAGCTGTTTCTCTGGGACGACGAGAAATGTACAATGAGTCAAAGCAAGGATATGAATGGGCTATACCCGTGCTTTATATGCGTTCCCCTGATGGAATTGTTTTCCCAGAAATTACCAAAAGAGAATTACCATCAGCAAATGATTTGCGAGTAGAAGGTGAAGCACAGATTAAGAATATTAAAGGAGGGAAGTTTAGTGTTATAGACATTGAAAAAGTTGTTAAAGCTACTTATATTGGAGGAAAGTTGGTAGCTGATACTGCGGAAAATTTTGATGGTGCGGTAGTTCAGATAAAAGAAGCATAGGCATCAAAAGTTAGTTCGGGCTACATTTGACCTTGATTTCTGTTTAAGTCCCGTTATTTAGCTAGGAGAACACAAATGACTCACAAAATTTATGCTTTACTTGTTGGTATTGATGAGTACCATCCTGCATCAAAAATAAGAAAGTTAAATGGCTGTGCCAATGACATTACAGCAATAAAAGCATACTTAGACAATAAAATAGCTACTAACAATAAAAT
>JAQYWP010000385.1 GCA_029379285.1 Rhizonema sp. PD38 | reverse complement strand
ATATCAGAATTTAGTTAAAGCTTATAGAGAAACTCTACCGGAGAACGCGACGGTAGATAATAGCGAATTCAATTTGGCACAATGGTAAAGCTTTTGACATGCTAAAAATTTGGGCGCAAAAAAATATCGTTGCGATTATACAGATGTTACCTCAATGGTTATGGCAGAGAACGGGACTCAGTTTAGGAGCAAAAGTACAGTTTTCCAGCTTAACCCCCAGAATAGCTAACCAAGCTTTATTAATTAAAAAAATATTGCTCTGGGATGATATTGACTTTGAAACAGGAACCAAAATTCCCATATTCACCCTAGAAGAAGACTCAGCAAGAACTTGGAGCAAAATGATTGCCGGGAGAAGCGATGTGAATGTCACCGGATTTGTTTTTCCCTTGGATTTTGAACCTTTTACACCGCCAGAAGAAATCTCTCCAACACCAGAAACAGCAGAAATCATCTCCGACTTCCGTCGCACAGCTTCCCCAACAGCACGAAAACTAGCCAGTTTGTTATCTGCTGCACCTGTAATTACCTTACCAATCGTCCGTATAATTCAAGCACAAATGCTCAAACAATCGCAGCAAGTTCACGTTGCGGAAGTTTTCTTAGATGAGATTCTTAAACCGAAACAAGAAATTACATTAGAAGTAAACCCCGATGACATCGAATTTGATTTTATCAATGAAGAAGTCAGGGATAATTTCCTCCAAGCTGCTCCCGTTAGGGACTCCTTAGAAATTATGGATGCGATTTCACAATATTTCGCTAAGAAAATTAACAAAACCCTCGTAGAATTTAACGCTTTATTGAGAAAACCGCAGCAGGCAAACAATGAAAATATCGACATTAAACCTTTCGCGTTGCTGACAGCAAAAGTTTTAAAGCGTTTGGGAGGAGACTATATTCAGTTTGCCGAAGAAATGGAGCAAGAGTGGAACAACTCCGACACTAAGTTAAACTACAATCTTCTACCGTTACTCGATTTTACCTTCAAGGTAGTCACCGTTAACCGAAGCGGCGAAATTATCAACCAAGAAACCAAAACCGCTCAATATTTCGTAGAAAACCTTAGCGACAACATCATCCTAGAAATGGTTGCCATCCCAGGTGGCACGTTCCTCATGGGTTCACCGTCAGATGAAGCCAAACGTTCCAGCTCTAAAAGCCCCCAACATGAAGTCACTGTTCCACCCTTCTTCATGGGCAAGTATCCTGTCACTCAGGCGCAATGGCGGGCTGTAGCGGCTCTCCCACAAATAAATCATGAACTTGATCCCGATCCATCAAGATTTAAAGGCGATAATCGACCAGTAGAGCAAATTTTTTGGGATCAAGCGGTAGAATTTTGTGATAGACTATCAAAACATACTGGAAAACATTACCGACTGCCCAGCGAAGCTGAGTGGGAGTACGCTTGTAGAGCAGGCACGACAACTCCGTTCCACTTCGGCTAAACCATCACATCCGATTTAGCAAACTACGTTGCAGAAAAATCTACTTATGCTGATGAGCTAAAAGGTCAGTATAGGGGAGAAACGACCCTGGTAGGCAGCTTTAAAGTTGCAAATTCCTTTGGGTTGTACGATATGCATGGAAATGTTTGGGAATGGTGCGCTGACTCATGGCATGAAAACTATGAAGGGGCTCCAGCAGACGGTAGTCTCTGGCTTGGTAGCATAAATGATAATCATCATCAATATCACTTGCTGCGTGGTGGTTCTTGGGACAGCTATGCTAGGTATTGCCGTTCGGCATGTCGCTTCCACGACGGTCTTGCCAGCAGGTACGACGACATCGGGTTTCGGGTTGTGGTTTCCGCCGCGAGACCTAGATAAATTTGTAAAGACAGTAAAATTTTGGCAGAGTAGCAATGACAACAGCACAAACTCCATCCTTAAGACTCGAAGAATTCCTCCTCTTGCCAGAAACCAAGCCTGCTAGTGAATTTATTGACAGCCAAATCTATCAAAAGCCCATGCCTCAAGGCAAACACTCTCGCCTACAACTCAAGTTTTGTAATGCTGTCAATCAAGTAGCCGAAACACCAAAAGTTGCCCTAGCTTTTCCAGAATTGCGCTGTACATTTGGAGGGCGTTCGATTGTTCCGGATGCTACTGTGTTTGTCTGGGAACGAATTCCTTTTGAAGCTGATGGTGAAGTACCTAATGTTTTTAAAATTTATCCCGATTGGACTGTAGAAATTCTCTCACCCGACCAAAGAGCTACTAAAGTTATTAGTAATATTTTACACTCCCTCAGACATGGCACTCAGTTAGGATGGTTAATCGCTCCAGAGGATCGGTTAATTTTAGCATTTATTCCAGGACAGCAACCTATTGAGTTAACCGATGACGATGCCTTGCCAATCCCAAAATTCTTAAAACTGGATTTAACTGTTGAGCAGGTTTTTGGGTGGCTCAAGGTTGCTCAATAGATTCTGATAAATCATAGAGATTGCGATCGCTCCCTTGAAAAATGAGATCCCCGACTTCTTTAAGAAGTCGGGGATCTAAAAAAGCAACTTCCTATGTTGGATATTTAATTTTGAAGGAGAGATAAGACGATGACGACAAGAGAACAACTTATTCAAGAAATTGCTCAAGCCCCAGATTTTTTGGTTGAGGAGGTTTTAGATTTTATGCTGTTTGCAAAAGCCCGTAGAAGTCAGCAAGCACTTTCAGAAACCAAGAAAGAACTTCGTCCATTTGCTCTTTGTGCAGGAGAGTTTACAGTTCCCCCCGACTTTAACGATCCATTGCCTGAAGATATTCTTCGTGACTTTGAGGGGAATTTGTAACGAAGATGAAACTGTTGTTAGATACTCACATATTTCTTTAGTTCATCAGTGGTAGCTCAAGGAGTTGCTCTTGCCGAGATTCTTGCAGTTACACAAATTGTGATCGCACTTGTCATGGGATCACAATATTAAGAAGAATGAGACAATCTTTGATTATGTTTGCTCAATGGGACACGCTGCGTGAAGTGGTATGGAATAGCGACTTGACAATCGTTGGCGATAGTAATTACAATGTGCTTACATACATTAGCAAGGATACTTTGCTATGGGCGCAGTCATCAGGACGCGACTTGTAAAAATTGGTAACTCTCACGGCATTCGGATTCCTAAACCACTACTGGAGCAAAGCGGCATTGATGTAGAAGTGGAAATTGAAGTTCGTGACAATAATTTAATCGTGCGTGCAGCCCCACAATCCCGCCTTGGATGGGATGAAGCCTTTGCTGCCATGGCACAAAGGCATAATGATGTTCTGCTTGATGATGGGAGCACGACTCTTTGGGATCAAACAGAATGGGAATGGTAGTTCGGCGATTCGATGTTTTTCTTGTTAATCTTGATCCAACAGTAGGCAGTGAAATTCGCAAGACAAGACCTTGCTTAGTTATTTCACCAGATGAGATGAATCGCTATATTGCAACTGTGATTATTGCGCCCATGACAACGAAAGGTCAAACTTATCCCACACGAGTCGCCTGCCAGTTTCAAGGCAAAGATGGACAAATTGTTCTCGATCAGCTCCGCACCGTTGACAAAACTCGATTAGTTCAACGACTGGGGCAGATCGCTCAGGATGAACAGAAGGCAGTCCTCGATACTTTAGCTCAAATATTTGCAGAATAACTCTTTGTCAATCAGCCATACTCAATTGTGTCTGCATGGGTACACGAGTAGCGTTAAAATAGTTACCCATCCCGCATCTACTAACCCAACGCCCCATGCTTTGCGACTACTTAGTACAAATCTTGACTGCTCGCGTATACGATGTTGCTCAGGAAACACCACTGGATTATGCCCAGAATCTGTCGGCACGTTTAAATAACAAGCTCCTGCTCAAACGGGAGGATATGCAGTCAGTGTTTTCTTTTAAACTACGGGGTGCATATAACAAGATGGTACAACTGCCACCAGATGTGCTGGCACAGGGTGCGATCGCCGCTTCTGCAGGAAACCACGCTCAAGGAGTCGCTCTTGCCGCCAGTCATCTGGGAACACGAGCGATTATCGTCATGCCAGTGACTACCCCACAAGTCAAAGTAGATGCAGTCAGATCCCGTGGGGGTGAAGTTGTGTTGTATGGGGATACTTATGACGATGCCTATGCCTATGCCCGTCAACTAGAGGCGGAAAAAGGATTAACCTTCATTCATCCCTTTGACGATCCATATGTGATTGCCGGACAAGGAACTATCGGCATGGAAATTCTGCGACAATACCAGCAACCAATCCATGCAATTTTTGTAGCAATTGGTGGGGGTGGATTAATTTCTGGAATTGCGGCATATGTGAAGCGGTTGCGCCCCGAAATCAAGATTATTGGTGTTGAGCCAGTGGATGCTGATGCCATGTCTCAATCGCTCAAAGCAGGGAAACGAGTACGCTTACCTCAAGTGGGCTTATTTGCCGACGGGGTAGCAGTGCGGCTTGTTGGTGAAGAAACCTTCCGTCTCTGTCAGGAGTATGTAGATGACATCATTTTAGTAGATACAGATCACACTTGTGCCGCGATTAAAGATGTGTTTGAGGATACGCGCTCTATTTTGGAACCAGCAGGTGCTTTAGCGATCGCTGGTGCCAAAGCTTACGTAGAACGGGAAAAAATCCAGGGACAAACGTTAATTGCCGTTGCTTGCGGTGCGAACATGAATTTTGATCGTCTCCGCTTTGTAGCAGAACGAGCAGAATTGGGTGAACGACGCGAAGCTATCTTTGCTGTCGCTATTCCCGAACAGCGAGGCAGTCTACGCAAGTTTTGCGAATGTATTGGATACCGTAATCTTACTGAATTTAACTACCGCATTGCTGATAAAAAAGAAGCTCATATTTTTGTCGGTGTCCAAATTCAAAACCGTGCAGACGCAGCAAAAATGGTTGAAACCTTTGAAAGCTGTGGCTTCAAAACGATTGACTTAACCGATGACGAACTGACAAAATTACATCTGCGGCATATGGTGGGTGGACACTCTTCCCTAGCCCACAATGAATTACTTTACCGTTTCGAGTTTCCCGAACGTCCTGGTGCATTGATGAAGTTCGTCAGTTCCATGAGTCCCAACTGGAATATCAGCCTCTTCCACTACCGCAACAATGGGGCAGATTACGGACGAATCGTCGTGGGCATGCAAGTACAGAATCACGAGATGGAACAGTGGCAAGCATTTATCGATACCCTTGGCTATCGTTATTGGGATGAAAGCCAAAATCCTGCATACAAATTGTTTTTAGGTTAGGAGGGCTACTTGTCTGAATCTTTTATCCGCTTTGCGATACAAAGCAATGGGCAATACTGACCACATCTTCTTCATCGTTCACGCATTTTTCCTTGACGTAGCGATTCACTCCTCAGCTGATTTGACGGTTTCCCCTATGTACTCTTCGTGCCCCTCTCAAGCAACTCGTCTTTGCTTCGCGCTGCTAAGAGTGGATCTCGATTTTTGCTGCCGTAATTCCCTCCTTACTTCGTTGAAGAAGCGGAATTACGGCGATTTTGTTAAGATTTATTAAAGCTTGTATAATCGACAAGACTAAAGGAGTACCTAAAATGGCTACTGAGATTACTCTGCAAGGGGATATGCGTGACGCGATAGCGCGTTCGGGAAGCGTCTCAAACAGCACCGCAGGGGCAAAGCCAATCGTAGAATTAAAACAGGGAGAAGAACTCACATTCCAATGGACAAAGCAGTGGTATCCAGTAGCTGTGGTAGAATTCCTAGACCCATCTCGCCCCCATGCAATGCAATTACTGGGAAAGGATATTGTCTTATGGCGGGATGGCTCCGGTAAATGGCGTTGCTTTGAAGATTTTTGTCCCCATCGACTCGCTCCTCTTTCTGAAGGTCGTGTTGAGGCTGATGGCACACTTTTATGTGCTTACCACGCTTGGCGCTTTGATTCTGAAGGGAACTGCGTTAGCATTCCTCAGTCATTAGACAAGCAGAAAGAGGCAAAGCACTGCTCAAACCCCAAGTCATGTGCTGTTGCCTTTCCGACGCAAGAGTGTCAGGGTCTATTGTGGGTGTGGTCAGAGTCTGGTCCCCAGGCACAGATCGAAAGTCAATTGAGGACACCGCGAATTGTTCCAGAACTTGAGAATGACTCGGACAGAGTAGTACACCTTTTTTGGAATATACGTGATCTTCCTTATGGATGGGATTTTTTCATGGAGAATGTGGTAGATCCAGCCCATGTACCTGTTTCCCACCATGGAATTGTTGGAAACCGATATGAGGATGCCAAGTACTACGACATGATTCAAGTTCGGGAGATGTCTACCCAGGAAGGATTCTCCTTTGAAATCACACCAGTTGCCCCAAACCTCAAGGAATCGGTTAATGACTTTCAACCGCCCTGTCACGTGAAAATTGTCTCAACCTTTAAGGATGGTGGGCAGCTTATCCTCGCTTTATATGCTACTCCTACCCGTCCTGGATGGTGTCGTCATATCGGATGCCAAGTGTTAGTGAAGAATGAGGCTGGCAAGTTGCCGAAAGGTTTAGGATTCTATGGGCTACCAATGCCAACTTGGTTAGGTCATGTATTGGCGTCCCTGTTTCTCCACCAAGATTCGGTCTTCCTTCATTACCAGGAGAAAACTTTAGCTCAACGGGGAAAAGGCAAATGGCTAGAGACAGTTTATACACCCAATCCCCAAGACAAGATAAGATGACGATCGCATTTCGTCAATGGCTGTCCTTGAGAGCAGGTGGTGGTATCCATTGGGACTCAGGATGTAATCCTCATCTCTCTCTAGAAAAATTAGACAAGGAAAAACTCTTTGATGTGTGGACAACTCATACTCAAAATTGCAGCTATTGCCAAAATGCCTTGAAAAACATTAATCGCCTCACTATGTTAGCTTATGTAGCAGCTGTTGCGTGCTTGTGTGTGGGCGTAATTTTGGATGCACGGGCTGTAGCGATGATGGTTGCGCTAAGCAGTGGTGGACAAACGGCTACATCCCTTTTAACTGTTATTCCCCCTACAGGATTTTGGTTTGCTCTTGGCGGCACAATCCTATTTGCAACTGTAGGATACTTGCTCAAAAAGTTCAGTCGCCTCTTTTACATTTATAAGTTTGAACACGCCCACAATAATTGATCTAAGGTGATTTCTGGTTAAGAAATTACCTTAGATCAATTATCTGCTGTCGGCGTTTGGCATTGTCAAACGCTGACGGAGGTAAATTTATTCTCGGAAATCACCTAAGCTGTTAGGTTTTTAAATTGCACAGTCTTCTCGTTGTGGCTGTAAACCGTTGACACTCAACAATTAACAGTCACAGCCACCTCCAAGAGTAGTTATGCAATTTGTACGCACAGTATTCTTATCAATTGCTATTACAAATTGTGGGTAGCTTCCATGCGTCACGCAAGCGCTAGTTTTGCCGATGCGATCGCTGCTTCCTCCTCGGCAGCCGCTTACATTTGTATTTGCATTGTCAATAGGTATATCGAACACACGGACGAGACACTAGACTGTTAGGCAAAACTTGGATTAAAGGAATACCCTTACTCTTCAGAATCAGTAGATTCCAAAGTATCTACATTATCCTTAGCGCTAAGGGCATACTCTTTCAGAGCCTTGGTTACTAGTGGGAAGGGAAACGGTAAGGAGACAGCATCGGCAAAGTAGCACCAACGGTCTCTGAG
>JAQYWP010000384.1 GCA_029379285.1 Rhizonema sp. PD38 | reverse complement strand
TGTAAATACAGCTAAAAAAATGACGGAATGGACGAATCAAGCAGCGGCTTTTCCAGATTTGTTAGGAGGCTGGTTAAAAAACTTATGCGATATATTTTTCTATTGGCATTTTAAATATGAACAAACCTTCTTGATTTTTGAGAAACCATTTGTGATCTATTTTGGTATAGCAATTTTATCTTTAATAATATATGCATTCTATTTTCTTTGGAGAAATACTCCCAGACAAGTTTGGTTATTTATTTTCACCTTAACTGGTGTCACATCGTTAGCAGTTGTTCTACCAGATTTAATTTTTGGAGGAAGACGTTCGGCTTTAGATAGATATATGTTTCCTTGTACTTTAGGTATTCAAGTTACAGTTGCTTATTTGCTGGCTACTAAAATTTCCTTAGCTTCAAGTACACTGCGTGTAAAATTATGGCAACTTATCACATTTCTACTTATTTCACTCGGTATTTTGTCTTGCACAATTAGTGGTCAAACTGAAAGCTGGAATGGTCAAGAAGACTTCATTATTCAATCATCTCGTATTATTAATAAAGCAACTCACCCGTTAATAATATCAGATGATGACATAGTTTCTGGATTAATGCCTTTAAACTATAGGCTTGACACCCATGTCAGATTAATGCTAGTCGCTCAACCAAATCAAGTAGTAGTTCCTGAAGGGTTTAGTGATATATTTCTATTTTCTCCTTCCCAAGAATTACTGTCCTTTATGCAAAAGAAAAGAGAATGGCAGATTAAGCCTATTTACCAAAGTTCCTACTTAAATATTTTCCTATGGAAAGCTTCATCTCCTATGACTCTTTGGAAACTTTAACAAGAAAGAATACATAAGGGACTTCGCCGTGATGAACACCGCCAATAACTAAAGCGGTTCTCAGTTATATCTCATACACTCGCGCTCTCTCCCCCAGCCCCTCTCCCAAGTTTGGGAGAGGGGTGGAGCGCGAATATCGGTCTGGAAATTATGTATGTGACTTAAACGAGAACCGCTATAAAGCGTAAACAAAGCTGATTACCAGAGCGCTTCGGTCTGCGGCGGGCTACGCCTACGCAACCCTTTGACTCAACCATCAGACGACAACTTATCAATCTCTGCGCTTAGCTATGGAATTGTTGCCCTGCCGTTGAGCGTCAATGTGCGACATGTTACACAAATTTTTGGTTTTCTTATATAGCTGCCGATCTCCCACGCGGTTCCACTTTGTTCCAACATAAAGAGAGTTCCTACACTATGCCAGTTGTATAAGTCCTTTTACAGTACAAAAAAAGTTAAAAATGATGAAGTATAATGAAATTGTCTAAACGCTCGATCATGCTACTCGTTGCTTTGATAATCAGTAGTCCCAATATAGGAAAGGAAAGCTTGCCACTGCGCTGGCTCAGCCCAATTTTAGAGAGGATTTGTCCAAGGCAAGAGTGACCATTAGAAAGACTACACTTACCTTGTAGCCACTTTACTTATCACCACATCGGAGAGCAATCATGTCGAAGGAACAAAAGAGCAATAAAGAAGCCAAAAAACCAAAAAAAGATCCCGATAAAAAAAAGGAAAAAAAAGAACCAAAGAGACATAATGGTTAGTCAACCATAGTCTATGTGGGGGTGCGAATCTTTCAAAGTCATACAGATACTTAAGGTATAGGGCAAAGATCTGAATAAGGGACTTGCAAAAAAATAATGCAAAGAGTGATAGGGCAGTCATTAGTCATTAGTATTTCTCTTACCAATGACTAAGGACTGCCTCTACTTTTATTATTTTGGTGGGCTTTAAACTTAGCCCTGAAAGATTACAATTTTTTATAACGATGCCCGTCGTTGGCGAGCTTACTTCTGACAAGTCTTTTGTCAAACAGATGCTTGCCCAAGTGAGAAAACTTTTTAGTTTACTGAATTTGGTCTAAATTGAAGTTGCACTAAAAAAGCCACATTAATGCGACAGTTAACATTTTCACTCATAACCGCGATCGCCCTCGGTACATCACTCACCAGTTGCAGCACGCTCAGCACAGACGTGTATGAAGCAACAGCACTTACTAAGTATACCTGGAAAGTGAAATATGCGACTGACCTAGCCAATGATACATCACCGCGCCTTGAAACCTTTGCCACTACCTCGTTACTTAATCGTAATGGCAATAAACCAGAGCAAGCAGTCACAGGACCTGATGACAAAGGTTTATGGTGGCCTGCTCTACCGCCGAGACCGACCGTTGATGAAGTGCAACAACGCCTTAATCCTCCTCAATCCGAGGCAAGCAAGCCCGAATTGTTGAAATCTGTGGAGTATAAGCTAACATATGGAGTAGGCGACCAACAGAAGACTTTACCCACCAACTATGATGTCTACCGACAGGTGGTGAAGGCATATCCGTCGCACACTCCTTTAGAGTTGACTTTGGGAGTAAACGAGGATTCAGTTGAAAAAGCTGAGCCTACTGGTAAGTAAGTCTGTGTGGAAAGTAACGAAAAGTTAAAATGAAGTAATAAGTCAAATTTAATACGTTGCGGACTGTGTTTTCCTCTTTTTCCCCTCGCTTTGACCCCGAGGAAAAAATTTGTAAAAAACGAATAAACCTTTTTAGTTATCTGTTTTAAACGAGGTATTTTTCATCGACTTTAGTCTTACACTTATACAAAAATGGGTTCCAATTAGAACCCAACGAAAAAGTCTTTTTCAGCGCGTCAAAACTTGTTAGACCATTTACATCTAGTCCAGATAATCACTCATTCTTGAGCGTTAGTGATTAATTGTTAATGGTTAATTACAATTAACCATTAACAACCTCACGAATATGATAAGTATTTAACTGGACATGCTATGATTGGAAGCCTGAGCGTCGCAACTATTCTTCTTGATGGTGATGGTGACGATGATGGTGATGGTGATTGTGATTGTGATTGTGATGCTCTTGAGATACCTCTTGTTCACCGTTTATACGGTTATGAACTGTGCGATGGATTGCGTTATCAACCATTAAATCAACTTCAGTTTCAATCATAGGCTCAATTGAGCGACCACCAGGAACATGAGAAAGGATGCCGTGAATAATTCCATTTACCGCTTTGTTTGCTGCCGTATCAACCACAGCATCAATACCGAACTCAGCAATTTGTTTAGCTTTATTGTGCTCAGACATGATTTTTCCTCTCCGTTTATAGAATTTAGAGAATTTATCAGAAAAACACTTGAAATACTTAACACAAACTCATGATTTAACAAATGCTAGCTTGATTACATTATAACCTGTTTTAACTTTTTCTTCGTTATCTAATTGTGATCGCTAGTTGATACTTCATTCCAGACTCAAAGCCGAGTGCCTCCTGCCCTATTACTCATTATACTACAATACTGTTGGCCAAGTCAAAAAACCTTAAGTTTTGAGTGGGTCAGTTGAGCAATGACTACAAACTAGTGTCAGTCTTTGTTCCATGAGTTCGACCTTCTCATATCTAACTGCTATTTAAGACTACAATCTCCCGTGTTGTGATTCTGTGATAATTCTCAAAAATTTAACTGTCACCTACTTTTTTTGCCCTGCCTTTAAAAGTAGGTTAGGAGATTTTTCGTTTTTGACCCGGTATTCCTCTCACCACTGACTTGAATACTGATCAGTGTGCGATCGCACTTGAGCGCTAAAGCCGATTAAGTCAGGCGCCCCTCTAATACACCAGCTTTCAGAGATTCAAGGCGTTCTACCATGAAGACGACAGACATTTTACACTCTTTGAACCGCCTCCAAGTATGATAAATTATAGAGTCGTTCTGAAAAAGTATAAAAGTAAGGTTATGGAAGTTTTGACGCTAGGTTGGGTTTCGCTACTGGTAGTTTTTACCTGGTCAATTGCAATGGTAGTTTGGGGTCGTAACGGACTGTAGAAGAATCGTGGAAAATCCAGTCGTAAATATTTTGGCGTTGGCTGCTTTGGTGCTTCTGGTATCAGTCACAGGAGGCGTTGGTTATTTGACGCTCACTGAATGGCGCGATCGCCGTCTTCGAGAACAAGAAAAACGCGACACCCGACGCAGTACCCCCTCTAAGCGGCGATAATGCATTTAGTTGTTCGCTTATAAATAGTTGCGAATTGTAACTTTAAATCAAGACTAGTTAGTGGTTAGTGATAATTGTATCTAACTAACCACTAATAATGTTTTTCGCTTAATAGTAATGCAAGCAATTAAGTACTCTGTTTCTGATAGTCCCGACTCATACTATTTGCAATGCCTGTAAATTTGGGTGGAAGACGCTTATTTAGTCATTTTACTGATGCTGATGGCATAATAGGTATTACAGAAATTGATGGTTATAGTCTGGGAATCGGTGAGCAGGTGATTGTCACCGAACTGAGGTTTGCACAAGGTATTAACTCTTTTTTAGCAAGTGAACCTGGTAGAATATTCGTCATGCTCTTAGGAACTGACGCTACTGATAGTCAACTGATGAATATAGGTGTCTTTGGCGAAAAACAGAAGTTTGTGATTCAATTCTCCGAAGAAACCGCTTTTATATTAAATGGTATTAGAATACTTGGAGAGGTTCCTTCCAGAAGCATATTTTCTATTCCTGGAGGCACTAATCTCAAAGGTAAGTTTTTAGTTACGAGGGTTAGGTTATGAGCCGATTTAGCCTCGATAAGGTTATCCAAAATTTGAATACCAACCAAGTAGAAAAGCAGGTTCTGGCATTAGAACAAGCTACAGAAATTGTTAATTCTCTTGCGCTCAAAGCTGTAGATACTTTAAGACGGGGACCAAACCGTTTTTTAGTAGCAGAAAGATTACAACTCTTGGGTTCAGTCGTTATTCCTCACCTGGAAAAACTTCTTTCAGAATCAAATGAAGAAGAGACAAAAATTCTCGCAGCATTAGTGCTTCTACAATTTGATTCCTGGGTAGGAATACCTTGTCTACTTGATGCAATTGGCTTGAATAAAGATTACGGTGGTTTAGTAGCTAAGCATCTAGCAAAAAAAGGAATCAAGGATGCTCTACCACCAATTATAAATCGTCTTCTAACGTGCCAACTCCAAGAGGTGGATTTAGTCGTTAATCTTCTTGACGCTTTAGAGAAACTTGGTGGTGAGATACCCTTAGAGTTACGCCAACGTCTAGCGGCACCTGATACTCCTTGGCAGATTCGGACAATGATTGGCGATCGTCATCTAAGCGTAAATGTGAGTTAATCTCCCTAGTACAAGGCGCGGAAATAAAGCTAATATTCGGAATTCCTAAAAAGCTTTCGTGCAGCTAATATCCCCGACTTCGTAAGAGTTGTCGGGTATCTGTACAACTACTATCACCAAATTACAAATATTTAAATTGAAATTAAACTTTAGACACTTACGACAGACTTTAATTATAGGATTTTTCTGCCTATTATTGAGTATAGGTTACGCACAATTCTCTCCAGGTTACAGTGAAGCAGAGTTACCTCCAAAATACACTGGATTAGCTCCCAATTCTCCCTTCGGGTTAGATTTTGGTTATAGTGATCCAAAATTTATAGGTCCAGTCTCTCAAGATTTGGGAATAAAATGGATTCGGGGAATCCAAGTTGAATTTGATTCGTGGGATGGAAATCCTCAAAAACTTAGAGACAGGATAAATACCTTAAAAAGTTATGGTTTATCTTCATTACAAACTCTTTTTTATCCGCCAGATTGGAAAGAGGGCAAATTAGGCCCGCCAAAAAATGGCGATGCTTACGTACAAAAAGCTTATGACTGGGTAGCAGCTACTCATGATTTAATGCCTTATTACGAGCATTGGAATGAACCTTGGGTTGATGAGTGGGCATGGAACGGGGGTACTGCTGAAGAATATAGGGACATAATTAAACGAATTTGGAATAAAGTAAAACCTCAGTTTCCAAATGTTTATTTAATTGGCGGAGGTTCTCTAGCTTACAACAGGGATATCATGTATGCGAAGGGAAATGACATCGGATATGTGGATGGATCTGTAAACCATGCTTATGCTTTCCCAAGCCCGAATACCTTCCATGCTACATTAATGCAATTAACATTAGATAAGAAATTTTCTAAAACCCAAGGTAAGGCAGGCGCTTGGCAAACAGAGTTTGGCACATATCGTGAGATGTTCTCCTCAGATAAAGATATATGGGTAGCTCGTACAATCCCCTCCAGTTTCATACTTCATATGTTAGCAGGTCATTATGCTCAAAGACCAGTAAGAGCTTTTTGGTTTAACTGGAGTGGACATGGAATGCACGATATCAAAGATAATGAAGCGGCAAAAGATGCATATAGAACTATGACTCGGGTATTGGAAGGAACCGAAATAGTGGATGATGTATTTCCGCAATCAAAATCAATGTGGGGAATTGTTTTTAAGAACAATTATTCAGCAGATAATCGTGCCAGAGCAGCAGTATTTATTAATGGACCATTTTATGGTGAGCTAGGTAATCCTTGGACTCCAGATGGAGGGAGTCAAGCTAAAGGTAAAGTTCCTTCTGACGAATATTCCGGTACTATGTCTATCAATGGATCGGGCATTCAAGTCTACGATTATAAAGGAAATAGAATAAAGAATTTGAGTAATATTCCTTTAACACCAGTAGAAGTCGTATATATACTCGCTGATATGCCAGCTTCACAGTTAAAGCAAATATTAAAGAATACTGATTTCCAATTAAAAACAGAAATAAAAGTCACTGCATTATCTTTGTCAGGACCTGTTATTAAAGGTAGAACAATTGACGTAAAATTAGAAAATATCGTCAATAAACCTCGTAGCGGAACTTTAAATATCACTCCTCCAAATGGATGGACGTTATCAACGAATAGTAGAGAATTTAAAAATCTACAACCGGGCGAACAGAGAATATTAAGCTTTCCAATCAATTCCGGGACAAATAGTGATAATAATTATAATCTAAGTTATTCCTTATCAATCAATGGAAAATCATCACCTCAAACTGGTTCTTGGAAAATTCAATCTGCGTATGCTCCCAAGAAAACGATTAACGTAGATGGGAATATGAATGACTGGTCTGATATCATGGCGACAACTATGGGTGATGGGACATATAAGTTTAAACTGGCGTGGGATGCCAATAACTTATATTTTGCCGCAGAAGTCGCTGATGATCGCCACGAACCATTTCCGCCATTTAATCCCAGCTATGAATGGTTCCGAAAAAATAGAGTTGATGGTGCTAAAGGTGATGATAATAAAGATGGATTATTTATTAATATAGATTGTACAAAAAATAATCCTGATGACTTGCTGAAAGGTCATCCTTTTTATGAAAAAGCTTTGGCAGCAGATGTAGACTATGAATTTTTTGCAACTTACAGTACAGGAAACAACAGTGAGTTGTGGAGATATCGTGCGCCAGGAACAAATCATCAAGGGTATTATCCAACCAATGCAACTCTTAATCCGCATCTGATGAAAATGAATGCCAGTCCATCAGGTGGAGCAGAAGGTAAGATACAGTTTTCTCGTTCTGGTAATCAGACAATTTATGAGGGAGCCATTGCTTTAAGTGCAATCCCCGAATTAAAGTCAGAGTTAAGCAATTTGAGTCCCGGAAATTATTATTTCCCTAACCTGGCATGGCGGGTAAATGGTGGAAATAAAGGGAAAAAATTCTGGACGATAGAATCAGGACAATGGGAAGAAGGAGGT
>JAQYWP010000383.1 GCA_029379285.1 Rhizonema sp. PD38 | reverse complement strand
CGGTTAATGAAGTTACCGACGCAAGCAACTTCTGCTACTATTAGCCAGATTATTGAATGTATTGAAACTTACCTGAGTCCCACAGAAGATGAGGATACCTGGCAACCGACGATTCAAGGTCGAATTGCCAATATGCATTGGGACCAAAAGGCTAAGCCCACTCCTCTACTAGTACTCGAACAATCAAATGAAGGTGTAAATGTGACTTTCCGCACCAGTCGCCAATTAAATATCAAGTAGTTGGTCTCAATAATTGATTCTCGGCTCAAAAATGGATGTACTGTTATCGTCATTGGGAAAAACGAACAATGGAAAACATCTCTTAATTTAGGAAGGATAAGTAACCAAGCTTTTACTCAGATACTGCACGCAAAATCAGGACAAACGTATCTAAATTAGTCTTGACAAAAACCTTAGTTAATGAACAGACGAGAAAATCATAATTTGTCGTTTGAGTTATTTTCACAGATCAAAGCGATGCCACAGGCAAGCCCTGACGCTCGTACCCCTTCGGGGAAGCAAGCTACGCATGATTGCGTCTCCCCGAGTGAGAAGACAAGGAACATCGCTAACGCTGCGCTAACACAGTCGCCTGGGCGTGGGAAAACGCCCTTCGGGTTCGCCAGATGCCTGCGGGAGGGAAACCCTCCCGCAGCACTGGTCTCACCTCATGCGCGCTGCTTCACCGCAAAGCGTCTAAGCCTAAATCCTTGTCAAGAAGGAGGCTTTAATAGGACTCTTTAAAGCATTATTGAGATTGAAGTGTTCTTATTGACAAGATGCGGTTTCCCTATGTTTTGCTCCAAAGTTAAAATCAGTGTTGCTTAAACCCGTGTGTAGTAGTCTGCCCATATTTGACTATGTAAAACGGAACTATATCAATTACGAATTATGCTAACTGTAGTTTGGGAATCACGAGCTAAAAAACCATCCTCCATTTCCACAATGCGATCAGCTATATCCAAAATACGATTATCGTGAGTTACCAACAAAATAGAAGTTCCCTGTTCTTTGGCAAGGTGCTGCATCAATTCCACAACATCACGTCCTGATTGTTTGTCTAAAGCTGCTGTAGGTTCGTCTGCTAGTACAAGTGGAGGATGATTAACTAAGGCGCGAGCGATCGCTATCCTTTGTTTTTGTCCCCCAGAAAGATTTTCTGGGTATTCATTAACTTTTTCTCCCAAACCAACCATTTTCAGCATGAATTCTGATTTAAAAATAGCTTCTTGTGAAGAAATATACTCATTTAATTCTACTGCCATCTGAACATTTTGCCGAGCCGTTAAAAACTCTAACAAGTTGTGAGCTTGAAAAATATAACCAATTTTTCGCCGGATGTTCACTAATTTTTTCTGGTTAGCTCTATAGAGTTCTCTCCCTAAAAATTGCAAACTTCCTTCTTGTACAGATCGTAAACCACCAATCAAGCTCAGCAAAGTTGTTTTACCAGACCCAGAAGGTCCAGTCATAATAACAATTTCTCCTGAATAAATTTCGAGGTTTATATCAAACAAAATTTGTTTTTTCAAACTCCCTTTACCATAATAGTGATTGAGATGTTGAATAGTAACGACAGCTTCTCGATTTGTCATAAAGTTAAACTGAGTTTTAGAAGATAAGACTAACTTAAAAAATGTCGGCAGGATCGGCAGAACGTAATTTTCGTACAGCAATTGCACCAGAAATAAAGCACATGAGAATAGTTAAAATGAGTATCAGAATAATGCGTCCAAAATTCATAGCAATTGGCAGAAGCGTGGCTTGTCTAGCTAACTGGTATAAAAACATAGTAAAAGATAACCCTGGCATATAACCTAAAAAGGCTAATATCAAGGATTCTTGTAGAATAACAACTAATAAGTAGTTTTGTGTATAGCCGATTGCTTTAAGCGTTGCGTACTCAGATAAGTGATCTGCAACCTCCGTATAAAGGATTTGATAAACAATCACGGTTCCGACAATAAAACCCATGATTGTTCCTAAAGTAAAAATAAATCCAATCGCTGTACCACTTGCCCAAAAATTCCTCTCAAAATCAATATATTCTTGCTTAGTAAATACTCGAACATCTTTTGGCAAATAATTCTTTAACATTTGAACAACGATGGATGCATCTGCTCCCGGTTTTAATCGAATCAGTCCAATATCAATCAATCCTTGCTGGCGACTGGAAAAGATCCGCAAAAGATTTACATCGCTTGTGATTAAGTTACCATCTGCCCCAAATGATGCACCTAAGGTAAATAATCCTTTTACCTCAACTCGCCGCCTTCGCAGTTCCGTTGTTACAGTTTTTCCTTGCTCGAACTCAGTCACAATTGGACCATACTCTTTTCTAGAAGAACGGTCAAATAAAACGACATCGGGCAGTTGAAGTTTAGCTAAGTTTTCTTGAACTCCAGGTAGATTTAAAGGATTAAACTCAGGGTTTATTCCAATCACCAAGAGGTTGCGGGGCATACCAGTTACTGGGTTTTTCCAGGTAGTATAATCTATATATATTGGATGAACAGATTTCACTGTAGATAAATCTAAAGCTTTATACAAACGCCTTTGAGAAAAGCTTTTCATTGTTAGTAAAGCAATCGATTGGTTACTGATTAAAACAATGTCACCCTGCAAGCTACTATGTAAACGAACGTTGCTGAAATACAGAGAGTCTTGGAATCCTATCTGCATGAACATGAGAATGTCGGCAAAGGCAATTCCAGCAAGCGCCACAGCTAGGCGTGTTTTTTCCCGCTTCAGTTGTAGCCACGCGAGAGGGATTTTTTTGCCAAACATTTTCTATATCTCCAAAATAGCTAATGGAAGACTGGCTAATAGTATAGAAACTATTAGCTGTTCTGTGTTATTCATTAATGTCAACAACTATCTTGGCGTAAGTTAAACCTGCAACTTTTTGACTATCTTGTGGAGTCAGGGCTATTTTGACTTCTACGACTCTGGCATCAATATCTGCGGCTGGATCTGTATTTAACACATCTTTTTTGCCAATTTTTCTGCCAATTTCAAAAACTGTTCCTTGTAGTTGCCCAATAAAAGCCCCATTATTACTAGTAATGGTAGCCTGTTGACCTAGACGTACTTTACTAATACTTTCTTCAGGAACCTCAGCTATGGCAATCATCTGATCGGTTCGTCCAATCTCCGCAATGCCATTTTGGTTTATGCTTTCTCCTGCCTTGGTGTAAATTTTTAAGATTTCACCAGCAATAGGTGCTTTGACATAGCTCAACTTCAAATCAGCTTCTGCTTTTTTCACAGATGCGATCGCATTACTGACTTGGGCTTGCGCTACTTCTACATTAGCAGGACGGATCTCTTGAAGTCTTTTGAGTTTGGCTCTTTCTTCTTCAATTTGCTTTTGTAAAGTGTTTAGAGTTTTGCTACGATTAGCTTTGGCTTCAACAATCTGCTCTCTAATAGTTTCTATACTCTTCATCAAATTGGCTCTGGCTTCAGCAATCTGCTCTTTCACAGTTGAGATCGTCTGCGCCCGGTTCGCTTGGCTTTCTACAACCTGTTGATCGGTGGTTTCCGCTTCCAGTCGTCTTTGATTGCGTTGCTGTTCAGAAATAGCGCCTTGTCTGTATAAAGTTTCATAGCGTTGAGCTTCGACTTGGGCATTGCTTGCTTGTGCTTCCGTTCTTCGCACTGTTGCTCTTGAACTATCTGTCTGCCCGTCAAGTTGCGCTTGTAGGCGACTAATTGTTGCTTGTTGAGCAACATTTTCTCCATTTAACTCGGCTTCTAAACGAGCGATCGTCGCTTGCTGTGCAGCGTTTTCTCCAGTGAACTGGGCTTCTAAACGAGCAATGACTGCTGTTTGGGCTTGAATATCTCTTGGTGATCCAACTTTTACATTTGCTAAATTGCCACGGGACTCTTGTAGTTTTGCATTTGCCTCTTCTACTGTAGCTTGGTTGCTGGCAAAAGTATCCAAAATAGCTATAAATTGACCTTTTTTGACTCTTTCTCCTTCTTTTACGAGAACTTCCTCAACTCTAGACACTCCTTGCACTCCTGACGCTGAGGCAGATATTTTAATGACGTCTCCTCGCGGTTCTAGACGGCCTAAAGCATTAATGTTATTTACAATTGGTGCGGTGCTAAGCACAGGCGGCGCAGTTGTTTTTTTTATCTGCGCGATTTTGGCTACACCCAGCATCCCGACAGCAATAACTAATGGCAGTGCAGTGAGGAGCCACCAAAGCTTGGGTTTCTCTACTGCCTGTTCTCTTAAACTTGGCTTTTCACTCACCCTTGACATAATATTTTGCCTGTTTTGTGAATTTCGTTAATGAAAGTAAAAAAGCAAGTTAGACGCAGTTATAGGGGCTTTCACTTTTGAGCAGAATTCAATGGTGTATAATATGTTTTAATAGGTAGGAAAAGTGCTGGGTATAACCCTATTAGAATTCAAAATTATGAGTTTTATTTGATGATAATTCATTGAATGTCATGGAAATTTTCGTTAAATTAGGATCATTTAGATAAGCAGCAGGATTAGACCTAAATTCAATAGTTAGGCAATTAGATACACAGATTTAAGAGAGCAGAACATCTTAGAGATTTTCTGCTTAATTTCCTTAACTTCATGATCAATATATTAGTAGGCTTAGTTATTTACACCTACTAAGACAACAAATAATCTTTGGATATTTGCTCCAAAGATTTCTCTCTTGCTCGTTAAACAAATTCTAACTTTATAGATTGCTCTTAACCGTAACAGAACCTACAGTTGATGGGTAATAGGAAATAGGTCATGGATAGTGGAATATAGAACAACAATCACTCGTCAATTACTAGACTTTGCACTAAAGAGCTAGAGAGGTCAATTGGAAGTATAAGCGTGCCAAAACGCAATATTATCCTTCCAACGACACTTTGCAATCGTTTGAGGCAGGCAAGGACGCTGTTCCGTTGCTACTCATACCATTTCACTTTAAAGTTGATACAAATAGGCAGCAGGGAGCAGGGGAGGAAAGAATTAGAAACCATCATTTGTATCATGTATTTCGTGAAATGGTATCACACCTCTAAATGCATATTTCCTATTTGATTTTACGTAATTCTTGGTAGGATAAGTGGGAAAAGTATGTTAAATCTTTAACAAAAATTTATCGAACAAGCCAGTGTTTTTTTGATATTTATCATAGAGTCAACAAAATTATCATTACGCTGAAAAGTGTAAATGAATCTGAACCATATCACTGAGATAGGTAAGAAGGCATAAATAAACATATTTGCGTTTATTTATCCCAACTTGCTTACAATCCACCAAGAGTACGTACAAACTTTTTCTAACCACAGCAATTGGAGCAATAGTTATGAGAACTCGCAAAGCTTTTGCAGTGTTTACGATTTGTGCCTTATCTGCACTCAGCATTCCAGATGTCTTGAGTCAAAGTCCAGCAGCGTCTCAACCAATTAACACCACTTCTGAGCAAGCGAGTTGCAGCAAACTTGTCACTGGTACATATCTGACAACAATATCTACATCAAATGGTGCGTTTGCCTCTCGTTCACTTATCACGCTGACTCCTAGCGGTAATATCTTGGTTGCTGACTCGAACCAAAATGGTGTTCCGGGTGCGTTCGGTCCTTTCGGCGAAGCACAAGGCGCTTGGAAGTGTACCAGAAATGGGGAGATTACTGCTACGACACTCAACTTCAGTTATCCAACAACTGAAGGCTCTAGTGGCAGCATTGGTAAAAGTAATTACAGTATCATGTTCAAACGACAGACTCAGGTGGTGCAAGGAACAATCAAGCTTCGTTTCTTTGATTTAAATGCAAATCCGCAAGAATCTGACGGTTCAGACGGGGGGACGTTTACATTTACCGGACAGCGCGTTACCGCCGAATAACCCCTACAATCTCTCAATGTAATTTGGCTCCCTCACAGGAGCCAATGTCGGCTCAACCGGGGTTAAGTGATCATCGAACAGTTTGAAAAATAACTGGGTAAATTTATGATGCCTAAGCTTTTGTTCGGTAAATTATCCGCGAACTTCCCCTTTTGTCCAAAGTCCAACAATTACCACTCTCAGAAAGAATATGCAGTTTATACGGGCTTTTAGCTTATCTTGACTGTCGGCTGTTGATTTGGAAGTCTTTTATGAATAGAGTTGTAAATTCCCTAATCATAGATTCTGCGTTCTTCAAAACTAACTTGGCAGATCAAATAAAACTGTTGTCATATAATTTTCTGCCCAATCATGACCGAAAGCTTTTTCCAGTACGCGACGGGTTTTATCGTTTTGCTGCTGTTTGGTGCAGTAGTTGCGTTGTCCCTTGAGGATTTGCTCGACGACATCCGATGAAACTGGAGACGAAGTGATCGCTTGTGTACAATGAATTTCTAAAAATTCTTCTATACGGAGGAGAAACATTGCTTCTTCTGACGTAGAGGTGGGGCGAACGAAGATGCAATATTCTGAAAAGATATCTCCCCATTCAGGTAACTCACGCGGTTGAGAAAAGTTGAGTGCTTTAATTTGGGAGAGAGCAGAGGTATATGATTTGGGTAAGATATGTCCGTTGAGTGGGGAAAGATCAGCGATCGCCGCACTTATTTGACCTCTTCCTCCAACTAAATCACAACCAAACATTGGTAGATCGTATTCTGGACGGGGAAACATAACACAGTGCAAAATGTCAAGCATATTTCCCACTTTTGCCAGTTCTAAGTGCATTTTTCGGAACTGGGGTGTTTGATAGCAACGGTTTTCAATTATGAGTTTTTCTCCTTCCAGTCTACCTTCCACATACCCCAACTCCGTCGGCAAATGGTAAGGCGACAGATCTAAGTGCTTGTGCCATACTGCTTCAATACCATCAGCCAGTTGACGAATGAGAGGATGTTGTTGTTCGCGTAGCGATGGAGTAGAAGTATTTGACATTGTTAGTTGCTGGTGGTTAGTGGTTGTTGGTTATTCTCCCCCTACTCCCTACACTCCTGTACCGGAGAGTTTGAGATAACATCGGATGATCATGGATGTTATCTATATTAAACCCAAGAGCATACCTACTCCCCTAAGCTTCAATGCTCAACTGAATTCGGCAGGAGTCCCCCGCTGAAATGTACCCCCAAACGCGGCGGGAGGACAGCGTCCATAATTCCAATCTCTTAGACTGCTACACATAAACGCGAACTACGTTTGAAGAACTTAACCTTAGTTGGACTGAATTGTCCTAACCTATGCCAGTTGTGGTCATACACAGAGATCTTTTTGGTTTTCTCTGTTTGGGTATAGCCACCAATCCAGCCGATATAAACAATTCCTGCTTTCTCTACCTTAACTAAGTCACCAGAACGAAAACCAAATGGTGTTACAGTTCCACCTTTACGTAAAGCTCGCGGGAGAGAGTACTCTCTCCCGCAGACTTTACGTTTTCTGTGATTTGGAGCAACGTTTACTGGATTCTCAAAATGCAGTTGACGACGGAAAAAATTAGGACGACTAATGTCCTTTCTGCAAGCACCGATCATCAGTCAGTTTGTAAGTAATCCAGACTAGGGAAACATCTGGTAGTACGTATCAGGTAACGGCTTAGGCTAGTCTACTGTTACCTTGAAAGCTGATTCTTCCAAGCCTACACCATACCGCCTAATACCGTTTCACTTTAAAGTTGATACATTTAGGCAAGCAGGGGAGGCAGGGGAAG
>JAQYWP010000382.1 GCA_029379285.1 Rhizonema sp. PD38 | reverse complement strand
AGTTAGAAGATAAAACAGGTTAATTGTTACGACCCTACCTGCGGACTGTGGGAAACTTATGCCTTGGAAGATATCGATCCCGTTGGGGGTGGAGTACCTTCACCCGCCTATGGAGTAGTTCGCTACTCGACAGTCGGATATTTAGGAGATACGGCTAAAACTCCTAAAGAATCTCCGTCTCTTTAGAGCGGAGAGCGTCAAATGATTTAGAACTGCTATATTTGCTGACTTAACCAGTGGCTGAAGCTGGAATGATAAAGACTGTAAAAAGTTTCTCCTATTCCATCTGTCTGTAAGAACTCCAGCCAATTCTCTAGTACTTCCTCGACTTGGTATTCATCTTCATGAATCAATTGGGCGATCGCTTCTGCTGATATTCCTCCCCCATTTTTCCAAGAGGCAAGGGCGGGATCTACGAGTACGCGAAGCACTCCCAGAGAAACACCAGACAAACCTTCACCTTTCATCTTCTGCCAATGGCTTTGGTAATATGCCTCTAAACCAGGTAGTAGTGGAGATGTAAACAACATCTCAAAAAGTTGCAATGAGGGGTAGAAATTAGCAATCGCAGGTAAAATTTGGCTTAGGTACATGAAATTGTTTTCGCTTGCTTCTGTTAACCTTGCAATGAATTCTGGCTCATTGATGAGGTTTCTTTGAATACAAGCCTGCACATCTTCCCGGTTTTGTTCAGGGTATTCTCCCAAATCAAGTGTTTGCGATGGCGTTTCAATTAATAAACCAGATTTATCTCTTACGAAAGGGCGACGGGTGAGGAGGAAATAAACCCTATCCGGGAGATATCTGGGGAGATAAAACAAATTTGAACCGGGAGATTGACAATTGGCGTTAACTGTGTGTAGAGCATCAATAGCTATGATTAGCCGTTGATTGGGTTCTAGGCGATCGCTCATTTTTTGAAGCAAAAGCGAAAGAAACCAACTCCCCTCTATGGGGTTGTCAGGTAGGGGATGTAGAGACTGGAGATCTAATGTCTCTACAATTTGTGTACAAACATCTCTAATAAATTCGTCAGCTTGATTTTTGCCTTCAACTTGGGCATTGTAATAAAAAACCTGGGGATTTTCCGTCACATACTTAGCGATAATGGCGCTTTTACCACTACCAGGTGCGCCAACAATCGTAAAATAACCTCGGTTGTAGCGGTGCAAAAACTCATGTATTGCAGTGAAGACAAATTCACGACCAACAAAATCTACGCTTTTTTCTCCAATGACTTGCTGAAATTCAGGCGGATGTCCTCTGGGATTAGTTGAATTTGAATTTTTGGGAGAGTAATTCATAACTGATTTTAAATGTAAGATTTGAGATTGTTCGGTACCAGCATTTATAAATCTCCCTCCAACCGCCAAAAATGAACTCGCCCAGAATGATCACCTGCAACAATTGTCACTCCATCAGGTGCAATAGCACAGCAATTGAACGGTTGCTCCCCAATAAAAGTGGTAAGAACCTTTCCTGTTCCGAGATTCCAAAGTTTGAGAGTGTTGTCCCATGAACCAGAAATTGCGTATTTGCCATCAGGGGTAATGGCGACGGCATTAACCAAGTTGCTGTGACCAGTCAATGCAGAGACTTCTTGTGCGGTTTCGAGATTCCAAACTTTGAGAGTGTTATCTGATGAACCAGAAATCGCGTATTTGCCATCAGGGGTGATGGCGACGGTATTAACCCAGTAGCTATGACCAGTGAGGGTAGAGATTTCTTGTGCAGTTTCGAGATTCCAAAGTTTGAGAGTTTTGTCTCTTGAACCAGAAATGGCGTATTTACCATCGAGGGTTATAGCGACAGCATTAACCGAGCTGCTATGACCAGTGAGAGTAGAAACTTGTTGTGCGGTTTCGAGATTCCAAACTTTGAGAGTTTTGTCTAATGAACCAGAAATCGCGTATTTGCCATCAGGGGTGATGGCAACAGTATTCACCCAGTGGCTATGACCAGTGAGGGTAGATATTTCTTGTACGGTTTCGAGATTCCAAACTTTGAGAGTTTTGTCCGATGAACCAGAAATCGCGTATTTGCCATCAGGGGTGATGGCAACAGTATTCACCCAATGGCTGTGACCAGTGAGGGTTCGCAACAAAGATCCACCAGGAGAAGTTAAGCTAGATGTTAACAATCGCAACCAAACAGTTTTACTCGCTTTTATCTGTGAAAGAATTGCCTGAATTTCTGGCAAGTTAAAAGATAGTAATCGTCCCCACAGTTGTTCTCTAAGCTGAGTCATGTCCTGATGTAAAATATGTGCTGACAGCAACAGTGCCCCTTGAATCAACTTCAGCGCTTTTACTTTCTCTTGATTGTAATCTGAATTCTTTTCTACTTCTGGGTAATTGATCAAATCATAATCACTAATCAGTGCATCTACTCCATAATTAGGATGCTGAGTTTTTTCTACTATAAATTCAAAATCAGTTAAAAGTTTAAAATACTTGGACAAATGACCGGGCCCGTTTGACTTAACTAAATTAGCTATGGCAGTTAGACGAGCGCGTTGGTAGGCAGGGCTTTTTGCCAATAAGTTTTGAGGTAATTTATTCATCAGCTAAATAGATAGAGTGAGCAATGCGTTGGTTCACCTCCTCAAATAATTTCCGAGTTGACTTTAATTCCCGTTTTACTTTCATGAAGTCCATAAAACTAGCGTGATAAATGCTGTAGCAGATTTCCCCTTCTATTTCTTGGGGCTTCAAATACTCAACCCACTCATTCAAAATAGATTGCACTTCATATTCATCTCGCTCAGCAATATTAGCAATCATCTCACACGGAATTGGCGTACCAATTTCCACTAAGATAAAAAGGAGAATTACCTTTGCTTCTTGGGGTGTTTTATTCATCCCCATTCGCTCCCAATGTTGTTGATAGTAGTCCTGTAGCCCATCCGGCAATTGGTTTAAAGTCAGGTCTTGGTAGAAACCGCGAGCAATCCCTGGTAAAATATAGCGCAGGTACATAAAATTGTTGTCACTCTTTGCTGCTACTTGCTCGACGAATGTTTCAGTAGAAATCTTACCGTTTTGTATCCAAGAACGCAAAGCAGATTTATGATCTGGATCGTTATTCAGAAATAAGTGAATATACTCTTTGATATCATCACGGCTGAAATCTACATACTGACTTGCTCTCAAATCAAACTCCTCTACTGGAACACTTGAAGACAAATACAACCTTTTTGTTTCTTGGGTATAAGGTCGTCTGGTTATTAAGAAATAAATACGTTCTGGAAGCGTTGTAGGCAAATATAAAAGATTATCCCCTGATTTCTGTTCCTGCTCCACTTCATCAAGTGCATCAACCACAATTACCAAACATTGATTGACAAGAAGTTTTTTACTCACATTTTCTAGTAAAGTGGGTAAATTGGCTTTTTCAGAATTCAGCAACTGGTAACGCTTAATCAATTGTTGCCGAATACTTTCCAAAAACTGTTCTGGTCGATTGCGTCCCTCAGCACGAACATTGAAGTAGCAGGGAGATTTGTGGTCATAAACGTACTTAGCCGCAATAGCACTTTTCCCCATCCCCGCATCCCCCACCACTGTGAAGTAACCGTTGGGATGATTTTTAACAAATTGAGCAAAAGCTTCAAAAACAAATTTGCGACCGCAAAATGTCCGAATTTTTTCTTGGATTAATGGTTTAAACTCCTGTGGATAATCGTCCAGATTCCAGTCTGGATAAGGCTGAAATTCAGATGATTTAGTTCGTTGCGCTATGTCGATAAAAATTTTGCCAAACTCTTCCAACTCAGAACGTATGTCAATTCCTGATGATCGGATCTCATCACCTAAAGTATTCCAATCAACAAACTTTCTTACTTCTTTCAATAACAACAATGGATTATTGGAAGCATAAGCTTGCCAAAAAACACTTTTTATCTCTTTCTCTCTAAAAAGTTTAAGAATTGGCTCAGGCTTATACACGCCATACTCTACCAAAGTATAAGCATAAACACCATCAACACTTTTGGGAGGTTGTACTGGATCGAGCTTTAACTCTTTTAAAATTTTGATCACAGTTTCATTGCGCTGCGCTTGATTGATGATTAGGGTAGCAGAACGCGCAAAAGGAGTAATCGCACTCATTACCTTGTGGATGTCGAGCATTGTTGTTGAGGAGTTTTTTTATACCTGAATCATATGATAGCTTCCACTCTATTATCTTACTTTCCGGATAATTGCGATAGAAAATGACATATAGCAATCCTATTTAATTTGTCAAAATCGCTCCTGCTCAGATTCCCGACTTCTTTAAGAAGTCGGGAATCTTGTTGTTCTCTGTGCCAAGCAAAATCGAGGCTAAACCATGAGATTCAGATTTGGTGAGGAGATTAGCTAGCGATTGACCAAGAGGGAATTACGGCGTTTCTGTTAAAATAAACTTAGTATTTTTCATTCAAAACTCTCTAAGAAGACAGAATTAAAATGACAGGAGTCATTACCCAATTACCTATTGAAATCCCCAAAGACAAAATGGCTGAACTATGCCTGCAATATCACATTCGCAAGCTTTCCCTCTTTGGTTCCATCCTGCGTGATGACTTCCGCCCTGACAGCGATATTGACATTCTGGTTGAGTTTGAACTTGGATACACCCCTGGCTTTGCGTTCATTAACATCCAAGATGAACTCTCCCAGCTTTTGGGGCGATCAGTTGATCTAAACACACCTCAAGATATCAGCCGCTACTTTCGGGATCAGGTACTAGCAGAAGCCCAAGTGCAGTATGTCAAAAACGGATGATGTACGCCTGCATCACATGCTAGATGCGGCAAATCAGGCAATTGTATTTACTCAGGGGCGTAGTCGCGCTGACTTGGATACAGACACTATGCTGGCTCTGGCGGTTGTGCGGCTGATTGAGATTTTGGGTGAAGCAGCCAAAAATGTTTCTCAGTCAACCAAAGACAGCATGCCGGAAATTCCTTGGCGACAAATTACCGGAACACGAGATCGACTTAGCCATGCCTACTTTGATGTCAACCTTGACATCATCTGGGATATTATTACTCGCGATTTGCCACCGCTAGCTGCTAATTTGCAAGAAATTCTTCATTAGACATCAATAGGACTTACGCATCGTACATATGTACTATACGCAATTTGGGTATTTCAGTTATGTTTAGCACTCAAAACAAGAAAGGCAACGAACTTTTCAGGGTTATGCGAGAGCGCCTGAAACGACCAGATCCCGTAATGCAAATTACGGTCTATTTGTACAGTGCGTAACTCCTAATCAAGAGAAATGATGTAAAGTCATTCAACAGAAGATTCAAGGAAGCTTGCGCCATTAAGTTCATGGGTATTCCTTTAAGTCCCTGCTAAGAATTCCTGTTTATTAAATTATGGAAGCTTTTTCCTGTCAATTGGGACGCGAATTCAATGGGAATAGAGCAACTAATAGAGAAACATTTTCCATCTCATGGAAACTGTCTTTGAATGAATCGTCAGATTTTAAGCATATCTCGAAATACGCTTTCATGGCTATTAAATGCCTAAATCATAAGTTAGATGAATAAATAGAAGTTATAAACTTAATTTTTTGACAGCGATCGCTACTCCTTTTTCTCAACCAGTCCATCAATCCAATCCAAAATAATTTTGTTCACCTGTTCTGGGCTTTCATCGTGAGGACAATGCCCTACATTTTCCAGAGTCAGCAGTTGTAGATTCTGATTATATTGAGCAAATTGTTGAGCAAGTGCTGGAGGAACCCATCGATCTTTTTGTCCCCAAATCAAAAGCATGGGAATTTGTAAAGTTGGCAATAATCTCTTCACACTGGGACTGTAAGTGGGACGAGTTGCTGCTTTAAAAATAGAGATAAAAGCACGGACGGCATTTTCGTCTTGGGTGGGAGTGACAAAAATATCCAACAATTCATCTGTGATCGCATCCCGACTGGCGTAAGCAGAAGCAGCCCAGCGACTCAATATTTTTGGTCGGCGCACCAAGCTGAACACAGTTTTCAGTATAAATCCGGACGCAACAACAGATTTGACCCCGGCGACAGCAGGTTGCAGCCAAGCAGGGATCGCCTCTTGTTCTAATGATGGATCGGGCAAACTCATCATCACTATACTTTCCACCATATCGGGATGGGTAGCGGCAGCTGCTAGACAAACGAGTGAACCAAGGGAATTTCCCACCAATACCACTGGTTGACAAATAAATGCTTTCCAAAAATCGTAAACCTGCTCTACCCAAAACTGTATGCTATAATTAGCCGATGCTTTCTCAGAAGCGCCCCAACCCAACAGATCAAGAGCATAAACAGTGTGGTATTCGCCCAGGACCTCTAAATTCTGTCGCCAATGACCAATAGAAGCACCAAATCCGTGTAGCAAAATGATAGGAATTGCCTTTTGGTTATTCTTAGCTGGACGGATATATGTGTAGCGAGTTTGCCAGCCCCGCCAAACCCAGTCTCTTTGATTACCAACCCGCTGGTTCCAATTTATGGTAGTGGTCACATTTGCCTCCCAATTTTATTTATAAATCGATAGCAACTCCTCACAACACAAGTCCATGCAATTACTTCCAGCTGTCCGCCTAGATGTTCAAGCTAAACACCTGTAAATTGAGCTACAAACTCCTCTTTTTCAATATGACAACTTAGTAAAACTTAAAAAAAATTAACTAATACACTGCCATATAAATAACCGAACACTTAGAAATATTTTAATGACGTAACTTTGGATATATTTTTCTCTCCTGACTTGCGCTGCTAGCAATACATATATACTAACAAAGGCGTTGTCTACGTGACCTTTGCATTCTGAGAATATGCTGACGTGTTAAAATGTCAACTGGTTTACTAAAACTGTTACAATAGTTAAAAAATGCTAGTATTGTCTAAATTAGATTAACTATTAAACAGAAACTCTTTGAGAGTTAGTAAAATGGCAGATACAAAGAAGACGACATCGTCTTCTAAATTAGCTAACCTATAACTATAGACTCCTTTTAAAGTCCTCGGTTACTCATACATCTGGTTTCTGAGGCACATCACTCAGATAAACTCACCTACCTAACAAAGAGCTCCTACAAATCATAATGTCTGTCATTGAGAAAAAAAGAACCCGCGATCTGCCTCAAATCAACGAACGCATTCGCTTCCCGAAAATTCGGGTCATTGACACCGATGGTAGCCAGCTGGGAATTATCACCCCGCAGGAAGCACTGCAATTAGCTGAAGAAAAAGAGCTGGATCTTGTGCTGTTAAGTGATAAGGCTGACCCTCCCGTTTGTCGAATTATGGATTACGGGAAATACAAGTTCGAGCAAGAGAAGAAGGCACGTGAAGCCCGGAAAAAGCAGCATACCGCCGATGTCAAAGAAGTGAAAATGCGCTACAAAATAGAAGAGCATGACTATAACGTGCGTGTTAAGCAAGCAGAGCGTTTTCTCAAAGATGGCGATAAAGTTAAAGCTACCGTGATGTTTCGGGGTCGAGAAATTCAACACAGTGACTTAGCAGAAGAGTTGCTCAAGCGGATGGCAACAGATTTGGACCCTGTTGGCGAGGTGCAGCAAATGCCCAAAAAAGAAGGCAGAAACATGATGATGCTCATCTCCCCTAAGAAGTAAACGAACTAATAGCTTGTAAGAAGGCAGCTATGCTGGAGGCAGAGGGCAGCTATGTATCCCCATAAATAAAT
>JAQYWP010000381.1 GCA_029379285.1 Rhizonema sp. PD38 | reverse complement strand
GCTCACTTTTTACTTTTGCCTTGTTGTACTAGTACGGCGTAGTGGAATGAAAAATAAAAAATGCTTGAGTCTCATATTATGTCCGGTTAATTAATCATAATTTCTGTAGACATTGCACCCCACCACGCTCCTCACCTGGGCGTAGGAAAACGCCTCATGCGTGCTGGCTCTCCAACCCCACTCCGCAAGCGGGGAGGGAAGCTTTGGCGTCAACCACAAGCGGGGTAGGGTTATTTTCTTTATAGGTGTGTTACCGGACATGATATCAGGCAACAAGTAATTGATTCGAATCCAGGACATGTATGGGAAAGAATTAACCAAGGCATTACAGAGCGAGAGTTAGGACAATTTGAACAGGCAATTGAAAATTTTGAGGTAGGACTCCTTTTCAAGCAGTTAGAAAGTTATATTTAGGCTGAAAAGGGCAGAACTTATCATCTTTGGGGTGAATGGAATTGCACGACTGATTACCATCTTGCCCTGACTCAACTACCTTTCTTAGATAATAGAAGGAATATCCCTGGCTACTGTTTATTACTTTATTATAATGATAGGGCAAGAAGCCTGAGCCATCATGGTGCTTGAGCCTGGAAACTTTATATCGCAGATACGAATGTTACAATAGCGTTATGTAGCACACTCGATGTTTCCGAATGCGAAACGATGTCATTTTCATCGATTTGATTGCTGGGGAGTAGAACGGTTATTGATGCTTCATTAATGATACGTGCATCCATTGTCTGTAATATTTCCTTTAAAGAAGCTTGTGCATGTATCGCTCGTGGGGATGCATTGAATAATGCAACGGGTTTGCGGTAACGTTCTCCTGAACCTACTACCCAATCAAGGGCGTTCTTTAATACACCTGGTATGCCATGCGCGTATTCTGGAGTTGATATCAATACGCCACCGGAAATTTGCAGTTGGGTACGAAAGTCTTTCACTGAAGGTAGTTCTGTTCCCTCTAGATCGGGATTGAAATGTGGGAGATCGCTAAGACTGTCATAGAGATTCAGAGGGAGCAGAGAGCAGGAAGTAGGGAGCAGGGAACCCACACGCTATAAGTGTGGGATTGATTTATCGGACGCCGTTTTTCTCGCGCTTTGCGTCGCGAAAAACATCTTTTTTTAAAAGTGGGCTTTAAACCACGCCAGATGCTTCAACGCGGGGAACCCGCGCAACGCACTGGCTCCACAACTGAAGTTTTTGATCTCTTATTCCCGAATAGAATGCCTACTGCTCCCTACTCCCTCTTTTTTTGTAATCTCAACTCCTTCTGGTGCCAAGGCGATTGCAGATCGAAGTAAAGCTGTGTTAGATGAAGCAGTCCGAAGACTACCTGAGATTGCGAGAATTTGTGTCACTTTAATTTCTTTCATCACAGATAATATTCGTTCAGAACTTATACAAAGTCTCTATTACATTTTTTGGAAAATACAGCCTTCACAATTGTAGCTATGACTCACTACAATTACATCACCAACCTCTAACTTCTTATTAAAGTGTACCTGTGGACTGGTATTACAGTAAGATCATCGTCTTGTTATGTTCATTAACGATAGAGAATCCCCTTTTCTGGCTCGATGGGTAGCCCAGTCATAGCATCAGTGCAATGGCATATTTCCATCTCAAGAGCCGTCAAGCGGTGGTATTGAAAATCATTGGTTGAATCCACAAGATAACCACGTACTTCTTTGTAGGGAATCCGAATACACTGACCATCGTCGTTGATTTGTTCGTAAGATAAAGGCATGAAAGTGCGTAACGTCAGTCCATAACGTCCTGAATGAATAAGTTTTGCTGCCATTAACTTTTTGTGACCAAGTTCGTACCCCCAGGTAACATTACCGCTTTCGTCTTTGCGAATGTCAATTTCAAACTGCATTTGTGAAGAAACTATCGTCAAGATGCCGCTCTTTCCTGGATAAACATGAGATTCTATCTCAGCAAATAATGCCTTCAATTCTTTTGTATCTTGACGTGCCATAATAATCCTTAATCTACGCAATTTTTATGTTTTGAGAAATACTGGGAACTGGGGGGAGTCGGCTCTCCCAGCGCAGTTCGTCGGTAAAAAAGTTATTAATTTTCTTAGTTCATCTAAATTTTTAATACTATTAAGATGAGGTCTTTTATTAAATTCCAAAATTAGGTTTCTCCTAACTTCATAATCGCATATACCAGAAGAACAAATATACACTCCCTGAGAAAGCAGCCTATATAGCCATTGTTCACAATCACTTACTTCACCTACTTTATTAGGGTTGGCAAGGATTCCTAATACCCCAGAGTCTATAAAAACTATCATGATTGTGAATATAACTTCTGATCTGGGAGTCTTGAAGCATCAATTCTGAGCTTGAATTCCTCAAATAATTCTTCTCGCTCTTTTAATTCTTCTTCCGACATATTTTGATTGTGTTCTATACGTTTAGCTAAAAGAGTGATCGCTTTTTGATTTTTCCGCAACTGCTCGTCTTTATCCCAAGCTGAATATGTAGCAGTAATTTTTCTGTCTTGCTCTAATTGCAAAATTTGCTTTAACGCACTAGCATCTGATGCTTCTAAATGAATTGGGCTAGAATACCCCTCTAAAATCAGGTCATAGCCAATGTTACTAGTATTAGCACTTGGAATTAGTGCAACACAACGAACTATATTCAAAATTTTGCCATTAGGGAGTTCTACTGGGTTATTCATACGCAAAATATCATCGACTTCTGCTTACTAGTTTATCAAAACGACGCTAAACCATGACGCATTTTAATTTAGTCCAAGTCCTGTGACTAAAACTTCTCGCACTAGGTATTGTCGGTACCCGAATTTCTCTCAAATAAAAAAATCATTCGCATGACCAAAATTTAGAATGATTGAATTGATACACCACAAAATCAGATGACAACGTGGCACAGATCTCTTGTGTCTGTAGACGAGATCGCCACTACAAATTTGTCAAATTTCTTGCCTAATTTTGTGCAAGAGTTCCCGTCTCCTCATACCAATTTCAAAAATATTTGCAACAGATGAATCAATCTAAGTGTTGCATATTTGCGGGATGATTTTATTTTTTCTGTCAATCGAAAAACTTAATTCTTGGCGTTCTTGGCACGGACAGATTCTTACGGAGGGAAACCCTCCTGCAAACTGTCCTTGTCTTGGTGAACCAGCGCGCATGAGGCGTTTTCCCGCCGTAGGCGACTGGTGTTAGCGTTAGCGAGTCTTCGAGCGTCAGGGGTAGTGAGGAACGAGCGTCAGGGCGGTTCAATTTTCATCCCTGTTTTATGCAACGCCTCAATCTAAAGAGCGAACAGCCTTGACGCAAGGGAGCGCCCTTGGGTCTCTCCTTGGGAGAAAACAATTCCTGATCGCTGCCGCGCGATCGGGTGACACTCCAACTGGAGCGAGACGCTTCTTGTCACGCTTGCTTCAAGGGAGGGGCTGTCTCACTCACCGTCATTGGTCAGCAGATTTCTGCGATAACGGCTGACTATGCCATTGCAGAAATCTGCTATCCTGTCAAAGCCTCAGAGGATTTGGTTGTGCAATCGATTATCGTGACTGGACATAACGCAGATAGAGCAAGCTAGTGACGACGCGATGCACTGCAAAAGTATTTAGAGCCTCGGTCGAAAACCTTGTAACTCCTTGGCACTAACTTTAAATGAATAGATATAAGTAGGAATTAAAGTTTGTCCGACTGGGCAACCACTGTCAATGGCGACCTGAGTGCTACCAGTACAAACATCAAATTGTGTACCAGAACTGTTTTGAGTGATGCTGAAATCATTATCTGTTCCGACTATGACAGCGTAGGAACCATCTGTCAAACGAGGACCGATTGCCAAACCCTCAGTTTTTTCTGGCACTAATTGCCCATTCGCTTGTAAAGTACCAGCAATGTCAATGAAGGGACTTGTTGATTTACTGACGGGCTGCACGTCTGATGGTAAGTCGTTAGTGTCGGTCAAGCTGATGTTGCTGACATCTGTTGCACCTCTTAAGTCAATCTTGTAAATGCGTTTAGTGCTGGCTGGTGGGTTCAAGGACGTAGGATCACCCACTCCAAGACCTCGGTTATCCCGCTCGAGGACTAATAACTCATGGTTATTCAGTGCTGTCATAGCGCTGACTCCGATGTTGATACCTTGAGAACTTAATTTAAAAGGAGCATTAGGCACGCGGGAATTAATATCTGCAAGGCTATCCAGCTGGTAGATATATTGTGCTCGGCTTTGACCTGTTGCTGTATCAAATTCTATCAGTCTGAGGTTACGGCTGTAGCTTCCACTTGGGTTGCCTTGGTCGTCTCTACCCTCGTTGATTAAAGGGTCTTGTAGCATTGCAAATAGTTTTTTGCCATTAGGGCTGATACTTAAGCCTTCAAATCCTCGGTTAGCCTGACGACCACTGACGATGGGGTCATTTGTCAGTGCAGGACCGGTCGCAAAATTCAAGTTACCTTGATTATCTTTAGGTAGCAAGTTGTCGGGAATTTGAAAAGCTCTAATAAACACTCCTGAGGAACTAAATTCATAAATTGAGGGACCATATTCATCAGACACGTAGAAGCTGCCCAGAGGAGAAACCACAAATCCCTCTGGATCTAAGCTGCGTCCTTGAACCCCAGGATTGCCATTATCAGGATCGAGTTCTGGACTAAATCCATTAAAGTTAGTGCCATCAGATTGTTTAAATAGAATTGTCTTCAGCAACTTAAAGTTACTGATTTTGCCAGAATCAGGGTCAACATCTAGAGAAAATTTTTGCACCCGTGTGTTGTAGCTAATAGTTCCACCCCCTGGTCCTCTGTCTGCAACGCCATAATAAACATTGCGATCGCGATCATAGTAAAAATCTGAGCCAAATCCACCTAGGCGGTTAATGTTGGCATTGCTGCTGTTGCCGTTGAGCGGAGATAAATCCGTAGTTTCTCCAGCAACCGTAATGTAATTAACGAGGCTCAGAGCGCGAACTGAATTAATACTTTCGAGGATGAGTGCGCCAGACAAGGCTAAGGAGAAGCACAGAAATAATAGATAACGTTTGACTCGAATCATATCTGAAACCTGAAGAATTTAAGCTCTCAGTATCGGAGTTATAGGTTAAGAAAAGGTTTGCAAAAGTTTAATATTAAGATGGTTGTGTTCAAAATAGTGAATAATAGCTTGTTTTCACCTAAATATCTAAGATTTTGCGGCGAAAGTGTGATGGTAAATTACGCCGTATATTGTAATTCTCTTTTGTGTCTCATACACTCTCCCCCTCATTAGGTGCCCCTCTGCCAAGTTTGGGCGAGGGTTACATGCTAAGAGCGGTGCAGGGATTATGTATGTGACTAAAAAGAGAATTGTTACAGTCAGGGTAAACAGCCATTCGCCTCTACTCATCCCATTTCACGCTCAGACATGATACAAATGATGGTTTCTAATTCTTTCCTCCAGAACTCTTCTGCTCAAGAGTTACCCTGCTGCCTATTTGTATCAACTTTAAAGTGAAACGGTATCAGGTATGGATTTTGACGATTGTCCCGTTTTCTCATAGGCATAGAGTTGGTAGAAACTAGACTTGTCTGTGTAAGTTATAAAATCGAACACAACATACTTAATTATTTAACGTAGAATAAGAAAATAAATTAACACTTATTTATAACATTCAAGACTTACGGCCAAAAACCGTAGGCGTTAAATCGTATGGAGCATCACGGCAGTTTTAACTGCCTGAGTCGTGTTTCCTAGGAAGGGCTAAAGCCTCTCTCGTTTCTACACTTACCCCAAACCCTCTATGAAGGTTAGATTAAAAAAGACCTGGGTGCCAATAGTTCTGCTGCTATTTGTCTGCTTTATTGTTTGGATATATGTTACGACAGGCGTACTACAAAGTAAGCCGATAGTATCAAAGTTACACGGTTCTGTCTGGAGTCAATATCCATACCCCAAAATTAAGTTGACAAAAGAGCAACAAAGTAGTAATTACAGTTCAGCTATGGTTCATGGAAGTTTGGCAAAATATCAACCCAAATATAAGGTTGTTTGGGTTGATCCAAGCAATTATGGAGAACGGTATTCCAAAGATATTTATGGTAAACCTGTTAATAATCAACCCGTTATAGTGCTTCACGAAACAGATGCTTCTACGTCTAGTGTCATAAATTTTTTTCAAACTCCTCATGAAGATGAATCTGTTCAAGCAAGTTACCATACGTTGATTCAGTCAGACGGAACAGTTGTTTATCTCGTCCCCCCGGAAAAGCGAGCCTTTGGTGCTGCGAATTCTGTGTTTGATGGCATTCAAGGAGCGGAGACTATCAAGACAAATCCTCATCTTGCTCCATCTGTGAATAACTTTGCATATCACATCTCTTTAGAAACGCCGCGTGAAGGTTATATGAATAATAACCCTACTCATCGTGGTTATACTGAAGCTCAATACTATTCTCTTGCTTGGTTAATTTCTCAACTTCATGTTCCAGACGAAAGAATTACCACCCACAAATTAGTAGATCGCTCTGGTCAAAAAATTGACCCTAGAAGTTTTGATGTCAGTAAATTCCTCGACTCCTTGCATACATATCCCTGGATAAATACTCTCAATAAAATTAAATAGACACCAAGAAAAATGATGTAAACCACATTCTACACTTCAAATAGTAGTATTAAAAAATATACATGTGAAAAACCAAAAATTATAATTTTGACACTTGTATAAGTATGACTAAGTGCTTGCAGGTGATACTTTTTTACAAAAACTTGTCAGAAGAGAGATCACGAGCATGTATTCTGTCGATTTCTACTACGTCTACGTCCGCATTGCCTTCAACCAAATAAATTAGTTATAGTCGCTCAGATCTCTCACATAAGGGCGATCCATTCCTCAGCCTCAACACTATAGAATAGCCTTGCTAATTCTCAAAAAATTCTCCACTATCCACATAGAAAATAGAGTAGCGAAAATGACAGATTCTCCAAATACCAACGAGAAAATTCAGAAACTGCGTGAACTTATCAAAGATATTGATATTGGAATGCTCACCACTATCGATGATGATGGAAGTTTGCGTAGCCGCCCGATGTCAACCAACTCTTACGTGGATGATGATAGCAATCTCTGGTTTTTCATCTACGGAAGTTCTCACAAAGTGACTGAAGTTGAGCAACATGAGCGAGTTAACGTGAGTTTCTCGGATCCCCACAAGCAGGAATACGTTTCTGTGTCTGGGAAAGGTGAACTGGTGCGCGATCGCAATAAAATCCAAGAGTTGTGGAAACCAGAACTTCAAGCTTGGTTTCCTAAAGGATTGGATGAACCGGATATCGCTTTACTGAAAGTGAATGTAGAAAAGGCTGAATACTGGGATGCGCCCTCAGGCTTTGTCGCTCATGCAATTGGTTTGGTGAAGGGTATAACTACAGGCGAAAAACCTAGTGTTGGTGAAAACGAAAAATTGAATTTGAGCTAAGTACAGGGAATAAGGAGTGAGGAGACAGGAGTCAGGAATTAAGAGTAATTTTTCTTCCCCTCCTCAAGAACTCCTCCCCTTACTTCTCCTCCTTAAACTAAAAAACTCACCAATTTCAACTATGCCTCTTGACTTTTCCCCTTTATGGATATCCTTGAAAGTCTCGTTGCTTGCTACATTTGTGACTTTCTTCTTTGGTATTGCGGCTGCTTATTGGATGTTGGGGTAT
>JAQYWP010000380.1 GCA_029379285.1 Rhizonema sp. PD38 | reverse complement strand
ATGAAAATCATGGAAACAAAACAGATCGGAAAAACAGGTGTTTATGTAAGTGCGATTGGGATGGGGGGTATGCCGATGTCGTTGAGCGATCGCCCCTCAGAATCAGAATCGCTGAACGTCATCCATCATGCTTTGGAACAAGGAGTCACGTTTATTGACACTGCGGACTCCTACTGTAAAGAGGAACCAGACAAGCATCACAACGAGCGGTTGATTCATAAAGCTTTGGAAAGTTATAATGGCGATGTCAGTGATGTCATTGTGGCAACTAAGGGCGGTTTAATGCGTCCCAATGGCAGTTGGACACGTAATGGTGATCCAAAGCATTTACGGGAAACCATCCGCACCAGTTTTGAGACTTTAGGTGGTAAGAAACCTATATATGTCTGGCAATACCATGCTCCAGATACTAACTATACCATAGAGGAATCCCTCACAGCAGCACGAGAAGCAGTCGAGGCAGGAATAATTCGGTTTGTGGGAGTTTCTAACTTTTCCGTTGAGCAAATCAAGCAGGCGCGGGATGTCGTTGATATTGTCTCCGTGCAAAATCAGTACAACCCTTGGCAGAGACAACCAGAGTTTGATGGTGTGCTGGAGTATTGTGAGAATGAGAATTTGACGTTTTTGCCTTGGAGTCCCTTCGGTGGTAGTCGTCGCCATAAGAGCTTGCAAGATTTTCCGACAATATCCAAGTTAGCTCAGGAAAAAAATGTGTCGGTGTACTGTATTGTGCTGGCGTGGTTACGTTCCAAATCACCCTGTATCTTGCCTATCCCCGGTGCGAGCAAAATTTCTAGCATCGAAGACTCGGTACGTGCTGTGGATGTGAAATTATCTGATGAGGAAGTGCAAAGAATAGATAGTGAAACAGCATGATGATCCGATGTGATGTAAAATAACAATTCTGCAATGAAGTAAGCTTGCTGAGTGGAGATGCTCCTATGGCCCGGATGTACTACGACGAAGATGCTAATTTAGACCTTTTAGCTGGAAAGATGATCGCTATTATTGGCTATGGTTCTCAAGGTCATGCCCACGCCCTGAATCTCAAAGATAGTGGTATGAATGTCATTGTCGGGCTATATCCGGGCAGTAAGTCTGCGGCGAAAGCTGAAGCTGCTGGGTTAACAGTGAAGAATGTAGCAGATGCTGCTAAGGCGGCTCAGTTCATCATGATTTTGTTACCAGATGAGGTGCAAAAAACAGTTTATAAAGAAGACATTGAACCAAATTTAGAAGAAGGGAATGTTTTAGCTTTTGCTCACGGCTTCAATATCCACTTTGGTCAAGTTGTTCCTCCTGCTAACGTAGATGTGGTGATGGTAGCACCAAAAGGACCGGGACATTTGGTAAGGCGGACGTATGAACAAGGTCAAGGAGTTCCCTGTCTGTTTGCAGTGTATCAAGATGCCAGTGGTCAGGCACGCGATCGCGCTATGGCATATGCTAAAGGTATCGGTGGCTCTCGTGCTGGCATTCTCGAAACCACTTTCCGCGAAGAAACCGAAACCGACTTGTTTGGCGAACAATCAGTACTGTGCGGCGGCTTAAGCGCCTTAATCAAAGCCGGATTTGAAACTTTGGTAGAAGCAGGCTATCAACCAGAATTAGCTTATTTTGAATGTCTTCACGAAGTTAAATTGATTGTTGATTTAATCGTCGAAGGTGGCTTGGCTAAAATGCGCGACAGCATATCCAACACGGCTGAATATGGTGATTATACCCGTGGACCTCGAATTGTCAATGAACAAACCAAATTAGAAATGCGTCAAATTCTTAAAGAAATTCAATCCGGACAATTTGCACGGGAATTTGTTTTAGAAAATCAATCAGGTAAAGCTGGATTTACCTCTATGCGTCGTCAAGAAGGTGAACACCCAATTGAGGAAGTTGGTAAAGATTTGCGTGCTATGTTCAGTTGGATAAAGAGTAATTAGCGGGCGGGAGTCTGAAGGACACAGATCCCCGACTTCTCTAAGAAGTCGGGGATCTTATTGGACTACCATAATGGATAAAAAATTATTTATTTGAAGCGAGTGAACAAAAGCGGTTACTTCTCCATCACTTTCAGTAAAAATTAAGTTTTATCTAAGGCGTAATTGTGCAAAAGGCGTTGCAATTTTGCCAGTCCAAAAACTATCAACTTCAGTTCTACCTTTATATAATAATATTTCTTTTTTCGCTCTTCTGATTTTCATAACTGAACCTAACTTGATATTTCCCTGGTTTGAGGTTATAAAAATTCCAAAAACCTCCGTAAATCGCTTGTCCTAAAAGCTGGAAACAGTCTTTTTTGTACCAACTAATTTTGGCAGTCATCAAAAACTCCAAACTCTCTTCTGGCATGATTAGCGGGATATCTGATTCTTCAGCTTCAGTGCTTGTATTCCGATTTAAACCGTTTATCTTCATAAGCCGTCTGTGTGGATCGGAAAGTTCTGGTAGAAACCGTTGCAATTCAAAGCGATAGGGGGATGATGCTTGATTGGTAATGCGAAACCCGAATTGAACAGGGTTTTCTTCCTCGTATTTATGAACATGCACCACTCGTGGCACTAAAGTCTCAAAGCGAAATCCATCTACTTCAACAGCATTGCTATGATGTGATTCACTTTTACTCATGTTAGCTATACCCTATGTGACTTAAAAAGTGAAATAATGGAAAAAAAATTATTTATTTTAAGCAAGTGACGCAAAAGGACTAAAGTTTCATCTAAAGCGTAACTGTGCAAACGGAGTCGTGATGTTCCCTATCCAAAAACCCTCAATTTCAGTTCTGTAACTACCAGTGGTGGCAAGACGCATAAAGAAGTCCCTTAGAGGAGCAGGATATAGGACACATGCATCAAGGAGCGCAACGGCAACAGACATCCATTAATATCCCATGTCCAGTTCCTGTGCCTGTTTTGTTAGCTCGTCGAGCGCTTGATGGCGAGCTGCTTCATTCTGTTGCTTATACTGCAAAACATCAGAGGCAAGTATGCGTCGGTAAACTCCGACTTTACGAGAAGGGATTGTTCCAGAGTCGAGTAACTTGACTACATAGGGACGTGAGACGTTGAGTATATCAGCGGCTTCTTGTGTTGAGAGTTCTGCCTGTAAAGGTAGGATGATGACGGGATGCCCTTTGCTAATCGTCTTTAAGATTTCGGTTACTAGCTGAAACGTCTCACTCGAAAGAGTGATTTCCGTGTTTGCTAGAGACGGTTCGTTGATTGCGAAGGTGATCTTGTCGGGTGGATTGTCAAGCAATTCTCCCAGAGAGTACAAGGCCGAAGCGGCCATAGTCGCGACTTCGGGAGTCGGAATGAACGGATCTGATGGGCGAAGCGTAGCCATAGATTTTGTCGTTTAGGATTGCCATTTTGCTTAAGTATAGAGCGGACTCGAAACAGGCGCAACGAGCAAAAAAGGCGAAACTCACGAAACAGATGAATCGCTTTGGCTGATTGCATCGCCAAGTGTTGCTCAAATTTCAGCAGATTGAGGAGTGCGATCGCACAAACCCAATCGGCAGTATCTCGCAAAAATCAGGATAAAACCGAACCAGACAAATCAATTCCAAATATTTTTTGTTTCTTGAAAAAGCTTCAATAGAGCAACTTCGGCTTAATGACACATGAACTTGTGGCAGATTATAGTTATGAGTTCTTTTAAGGGCGGTGAGCTGATGACAATTACCATTAAACTAAAACCGGAACTTGAAGCGCGTTTAATTGCTCATGCTACAGCAAAGGGGATATCAGTAGAAACGTATCTTGAATCTCTCGTTGAAAACAGTTTAGTGGAAGAAGCTTCCACCGATGTAACTTCCCCTCAGGAAAAATGGAAAGCTGCTTTGAATAAGCTAGGTCAAAGTCCCTCCCTTATTCATGCACCGTCTCTCTCGGATGAAGCTCTTAGCCGCGAAAGTATTTATAACAGAGAAGATGAAATGTTATGAGCTATCTAGTGGATACTAATATTTTGGTGCGTCTGGTTCACCAATGACTTTCAATACGAAAGACTTTATGCGATTTTCGGAAATTACTGTTATCGAGCCTCGTAGCATTTCATCATTGTCTTAATCACTACAATCGTATCTTTATTAAAATCCAATTGTCTCTAATAGCCTCACCGTGTAATTACTTGCCGATAATAAAGCGTTGTCCTGTAAAGGTGAATTTAAAAGGCTCACCTTCACCCACTGGCATACTATCTTCCAAAGTATTTTCGGTTAGGTTGAAAGTCCGAATCTCAAATACCCCGAAACCTGACCGTTTTTTATATTTAGCAGTTTCGCAAGGCGCTTATAAAACATTTTTTCATTTGCCATTTGTGGAAACTATTATTGAGCGTTTTAAACTCAGCTTGCTAGTTTATGATCCAAACAATGAGGTAATTTTAGAATGGAAAAGATAGAACAATATCGCACATATATCCAAAACTTGTTAAGTGAATACGCCAAGGGAAGTCCATTGGATGATGAAGTAGAAACAGAAATGATTTTTGATACTCAACGGGAGCATTATCAGGTTGTTTATACAGGTTGGAAAAATCGCCGCCCGATGTACGGGTGCGTGTTACATCTCGACATTAAAAACAATAAAATTTGGATACAACATGATGGAACTGAGATGGGCATTGCTAATGATTTAGTGAATTTAGGAGTTCCAAAAGAAGATATTGTTTTGGCTTTTCATGAACCATCGGTGAGACAGTATACAGGATTTGCGGTAAGTTAATGTTGGGTTACGCTTACTAAAACAGGCAGCACCAAATTCAGTAAACCAAAAAGTTTTTCCCCAAAGAGTGATCGCTAATCATCCTTTACGTAGACATAAGTGTTAAAAGCTACGTGTTTTTTATGGGAAAAATGGTCACAACACCACTCGTAAACTTTGGCGTGGAGTTGTTGAGCGATTCCCAAAGCATAGGGATGTACGCTCGAATCGCCTTGAGAAAAAGTACTGAAATTGAAAACCAGTTTGATATTCTATAGTCATTGGTGGGTTCAAAACTTGCCCCATAGCCAACTTTCACAGATTTCTTATGTACAAATCCGTGTACATAAGAAAAATATAGAGTAATTTACTTAAGGTAATAGGATGATCACTCAAGTTATCATTGTTGGGTCTGGCCCAACGGGTGCGACGCTTGCACTCCTTTTAGTAAAACGCGGCATCACAGTCAAACTAATTGAAGCATCCCGTAACTTTCGGCGAGTATTTCGCGGTGAGGGGCTGATGCCTAGCGGACTGGATGCCCTCGAGCAGATGGAGTTGTCATCGGTGCTAGAACGCATCCCCCATCGAGCAATGGAAGCCTGGGAGTTCTTAATCGACAACCGATCGCTATTTCGAGTTGATGAACCGATGGAACCAGGTGGTAAGCCCGTCACACTTGTTTCACAACCAGATCTCCTCGAAGCACTGATTGAAGAGGCAAGCACTTACTCCAATTTTGAGTTGATCCCCAACGCTCCCGTTCAGGATTTGCTGTGGAGCGAAGGGCGCGTTGCGGGCGTGAAGCTGGGCGAAGAACGCTCTATTTCAGCCGATTTAGTTATTGGAGCGGATGGTCGTAATTCTATTGTTCGTAACTGTGCTTCCTTACCTATACAGCAGCAGTCCCAAAGCTTCGATATTCTTTGGTTTAAATTAGCAGATAGTCCGCGCCTAAAAAATGAGAATGTCTTTTATTCAATTCTACACGGTGGTCAAGTCCTGGCGCTGTTTCGTTCTACCTCTGGAAATATCCAAATAAGTTGGGCACTACATAAGGATGCCCCTATGGACTGGAAGCAAGTCAGTGATTGGTCTTCGGTGCTTGCGTCTGTCTCACCCCCCTGGCTATCAGAGCATTTTCGGCAAAATGCGGAAACCATTGAGCGCCCTGTTTTGTTATCTGTTGTCGCCGGGCGCTGTCCACGGTGGTATGCACCAGGGTTACTGCTGTTGGGTGATGCCGCTCACCCGATGTCACCTATCCGCGCTCAGGGTATCAATATGGCTTTGCGGGATGTTATTGTCTCGGCAAACCATCTGGTTCCTTTACTGCAAAACAACTCGGGACATGGAGCAATTGATGCGGCGCTGCCACTGATTCAAGCTGAACGGGAGCCGGAAATTATCCGAGTACAGCAGCTTCAAAATGAAGAAGCGCGAGATGGTGAACTACTGCATAAAAGCGCACTCTTACGTTGGACAGTAAGGCAGTTTGCTCCCCTGCTTGGCAAGCGTATTCGGCAGCTTTGGCTCACCAGACAGCTTAAGTTGCGTCAAGGCGTAACGCAGATCAAGTTAATTGTCTAACCAACTATATCCTAAGGCTTCTTAAGAGAGCAACTTTCGCTACAATCAGGCAGCAACAAATTGCAATAGGAGAAAACTTGTGAGTGCGATTTACACTGGGGGCTGTCAATGTGGACAGATTCGTTATGAAATTCGTGCTGAACCGTTAACCCTCTACCTGTGCCATTGCAAGGAGTGTCAGAAACAATCATCGAGTGCCTTCGGCATGTCTCTTACTGTACCAAGAGATGCTGTCGTCATTGTTCAAGGACAACCAAAAGCTTGGACTCGTGGAACCAACAGTGGGCGTGAGGTGACTTGTTTGTTTTGCTCCCACTGCGGAACGCGATTGTTCCATGAGCGAACGTATAATCAACAGACGATTAATGTCAAAGCTGGAACGTTAGATGATACGAGTTGGTTACGCCCAGTAGGTAACCTTTGGACAGGCAGTGCCCAACCGTGGGTTTTGATCTCAGACTCTATGCTTAACTATGAAGGACAGCCAGATGATGTGCGCCCTTTATGGGAAAAATGGTCACAACAGCACTCGTAAACTGTGGCATCGAGTTGTTGAGTTACTAAAGAATTGAGAAAACTTACTGTCCGTCGCCAAGAATTCGTCGAGTGTGCGATGCCGTTGGCAACGGCTTAAGCCGTATCGCCCGATTGAAAACAGATGTGTATATTATGAGATGAGTAATAACCGTGTCCTAGTATAAACTAACTGTTAGGCATTACCCAGCCTAAGCTCCTGCTCTCAAAAATCAAATAGGAATGCTATATGCAACCAAGTACGACAACACAAATAGCTAAGTGGCTGACAGGAGGATTTTTTTTCCTACTCTTAGCTTTCCCATTTTGGTTGCACGATTTAGTCTCTGCCCAGCAGCAAGACAGCAAACTTCTCCCATTTTTTGATAACCAGGATAATCCAGTTCCTGTTGGTTTCCCGCCCGGACAAAAGTTAGATATCACCCCGCCACCACCTAAGTTAAATTCTTTTGACAAAGCAGTCCTCAAGGTTTGTGGTCCGATTGCGACAAGAGTTAATGCCACTCAATTTAAAAATCTTTTATCATATTACCCTGATGTCATAGAGAAACTTCAGAAAGTTACTGACGGAGAACTCCAACTTGGTCGCAAGGAAAAAGCAGAGTTTCTACTTGATTTAACTGATGTTTGGTTCAAACATCAAGCATTTGAACATATTTTTTGCGGACAAATATATAATATTCACAAAATTGGTGGCTTGCATTTTTATGGCAGATATTTAGAGTTACAAAATAAGGGGATTGGAGGACTATTAGCCAACAATAACGAACATCAGGAAGTTGTACCAGGGGTTATTTATACGTAACCGTTCAGGGGGTAGTCAGGCGATCGTCAGTTAGAGAGACAAAAATCTGGT
>JAQYWP010000379.1 GCA_029379285.1 Rhizonema sp. PD38 | reverse complement strand
ATATATTTATGCTTCTTGATAGATGCAGCATTTAACACGTAATTACTCTAATTTTTTCTGCAAGTAAGTGTACACTTATTTGCAAGAGTATTAAAAAGGTGCAGCATCACGTAAATTCCTAAGATCTAAATAAATTAATTTACTCAACTAATGAGCCTATCTAGTTCTTTTACAGATTTTTCTCTAGCTGAGTTGTTTCAACTCATCGACCAAGGAAGAAAATCCGGATGTTTAACTGTATGTACTTTACCAAACCTTCAAGCTCCTAGCTCTAAATCCTATTATTTCTATATGTGGTTTAAACAGGGACGTATTGTTGCTGCTGCTCATCAATTGAACGGTCAGGGTTTAATCCATAAAATCGTACAACGGGGATTGGCAAAACAGCAAGTTATAGATAATCTATTAACTCAAACACCTGCAACCACACCGATTGGTATACATCTGAAAACACAAGGAATACTTAGTGCAGAGCAACTCAACCTGTTATTTGGCAGCCAACTCCAACAGATTAGAGAGCTTTTTGAAATACAGACGGGAGTCTTTAAACTTGATAGCAAAGCGGCTTTACCTTGGCAGGAAATGACAGGAATCAGTATCAAAGCGACGGAAGTAGCTCTGATGGCTCTTAGGACATTAAAAAACTGGAAAGTATTGGCAGATGTTCTTCCAGATGCTTGTTCTACAATCCAAAGTATTGTCAGCAACAAACCACAGATTCATTTGAACCCTTTTGAGTGGCAACTGTGGGAGTTTGCCAATGGTCGTGTAGATTTAGCGACGATCGCATCTCAACTCAATCAACCAACGATTACAGTTCAACAGGCTGCATTCCGGCTGATGATTGCTGGTTTGGTAGAGGAAGTTCCTGTGATAAAATCGACACAAGAGTTAAATGATAGCACAGTAAATTTTTCTGTAGAAAATTCTCCTAGTATGAGAGCGAAAAAATCTAAAGAACCAGAGACGCTGAAAGTCAGTACTGCATTCCTAAAAAATTTAGTTGGGTTTTTGAGGAGCAAAGCTTGATGGAAGTCTTACGCATAGTCGTGACAGGAGGCGTAGGAGCGGGGAAAACAAGCTTTATCCGTACACTTAGTGAAATAGAAGTTGTAGACACTGACAGAAAAGCGACAGATGAGATAGCACAGTTTAAAGAGAAAACTACGGTAGCAATGGACTTTGGGCGAGTAACTATTGGACCAAATCAATCATTACACCTTTATGGCACACCAGGACAAAGCCGATTTGACTTTATGTGGGATCTTCTGATTAAAAAAGCTCAAGCCTATATTCTGCTTGTAGATGCTCATCGTCCAGAGCAGTTACGTAGTGGACGGCGAATTCTCAACTTCATCAATCAACGGGTGCAACTACCTCATATCATCGGGCTGACTCACACCGATTGCCCAGATGCTTGGGAAGCTGAAGATGTGGCTATTGCTTTGGGGTTAATCAATGAGCAGATTAAAGCACCGCTTATTAGTGTCAATGCTACAGAGCGAGCATCTGTAATGCCAGCTGTGATTACACTCATTCAAGAATTTTCCCAGTACCAGCATTTGGCGAAATAATTGGCAGTAATTTTAGAAAAAGTTGGAAACTTTTTTTACCTTTAGTCTCAAAATGAGGCAAGATATTTATTATATCGGGTGTCATCAAAATCACTTTCATTACAAGCAGTAAAAGTCTTATCCCTTTGGGTAATATTCTTAAGTCAGTATTGAGGGCATTACAAAAAATGTTTAAGCAAGCTAGGAACACATTAGGGTTACTAGCAACAGGGCGTACGGATACCAGGTAGTCGCAACATCATTAATGAAGAAAGCAGTGTACAGCCTGCTTTTGACAATACTAAACACCCTTAGAGGAAATTATGATTAACATCTCAATGCTACAAGATGAACTACAAAACTTTGTTTCCGGTAGTGCTGAGGTTCAGGGTGCGATGCTAGCAAGCCCTGACGGTTTAGCTTTAGCTTCTGTACTCCCTATGGGAATGGATGACGAACGTACTGCTGCGATGTCTGCATCCATGCTCTCATTAGGTGAACGGATCGGACGCGAACTTGCTCGCGGTGCAGTTGATCGTATTGTTGTGGAAGGAGAAAAAGGCTATGGAGTCTTAGTCGGTTGTAGTGATGAGGCCGTTTTATTAGTTCTTGCTAGTGCTGCTGTGAAGCAAGGCTTATTGTTTTTGGAAGTAAAACGGGCTGTATCTAGAATTGCACCTCTGTTGGCTTAAATATAAGCATGAGAAGTCATAACGGTCGGTTTAATCTAAGTAGCATATAAATACGATATCTGATTAAATCCTTCCGTAAAAAACTCAGAATGACCGGAAAATTAAAGGTAAAGGGTTTCAAAAAGGAAAAATTGCCTGACAAAGCCGTTTAGAAAAGTTATTCTTTAGTATAAAAAGTATGGCAGATACATAAAAAATTATTCATCGATTCTGGTGGTTCTTGACAAATGTATTCTTTATTGAAAAGTAAAAAGATAAAAGTAAAAAGAGAATTCCCATCAATGAATGCGCGGGGATTTCAATCATGACGCCCTGTTTCTTGCTGCACTGCTCTCGAAACAAATATTTATTTTATTTTTTCTAGATAAATAGTGGCGCCTTTAAACCGATTTTATTCATCTTACTTTTTACTTTTTAACCCTTCGGGTTGACGCTCGTTCCTCGCTAACGCTGCGAAGATCGCTAACGCCAGTCGCTCATGGGGGTTTCCCCCAAGATCGCGCTGGCTCACTTTTTACTTTTGCCTTGTTCGGTAAAACTTGATAAAATTGGAGCTTGATTTATGTTACGTGCAAGATTGGGAGATTTTAGTAGTATCATCTGTTTTAAGTCAGCAATTGTCGGCATGGAAGATGCTCTAGGTGACAAGACAACAGCGATCGCCTTGACTGCAGCCGGTCGTAGTCGCGGCAAACATCTCGCACAAGAATTAAATTTGGTACGATCATTCTTATCTTTAGAAGATATTACTTACAAACTCGGGTCTGTCTTAGGTCAAGAGGGCACTCGCTTGTGTATCATTGAAAAAATTCAAAAAGAAGGTGATGTAATTAAAGTTTACACTTCAGAAACCTTTTGTTCTGCTGACGAACCTCAAGGATCAACGCGTAAATGTACTTACACACTTGGTGCTGTTTGGGGAGCGCTAGAGCAGATACTCGGTAAGCGCTTCCAAGGGAAACACACTGAATCTGTACTGCGGGGTGGCGAGTACGACGTATTTGAGTTTACCGAATTCTCATGACAGAATGGTGAAGCGGGAATTGGGAATGGGTAATTGAGAATTGAGAAACGAAAACAGAAATTAAATTATTTTTGACAATGCTCCAAACTCTATTCCCCATTCCTAATCTCCGATTATTTATGTACTTGCCTGTTTTTGACCTCAATGTAGTGATCCTAAAACACGGTGGTATATTCTTGCATATGCATCTGCTACCTGTGTAAGAGTAAAGTTTTCTCGTACATGTAAACCACTTCGATTGCCCATCAAGGCTCTTTCGTCTTGAGATTTTAGGAGTTGAAGTATAGCTGTAGCTAAAGCTTCTACATCTCGGGGAGGAACTAATAAACCATTCCATCCATCTCGTACAACCTCCTTACAACCAGGCATATCAGTTGTGATTAAAGGCAGTTCCATCGCACCAGCTTCTAACAAAACTCGTGGTACACCCTCACGGTAATAACTGGGTAATACAAATAGATCGCTTAAACAAAGTAGATCTGGTATATCATGACGGGAACCTAGATAATGAACAATCTCAGCTTGCTCTTCGATTTCTTTAATTGCGATCGCCTGTCTTCCCTCTGAAGACAAGGGACCTACTAAAAGAAACGTTACATTTTCCATTTTCTTTCGTACTATGCTAGCTGCCTGAAGATATTCTCTAACACCTTTAGACACAACCAGACGAGCAATCATCGTAACTACAAGCTGCCCCTCCAAACCTAATTCCTGTCGGAGTATTGTAAGTTTTTCTGGATTCGGGCGGTTTTTCATGAAACCTTCTATATCGATACCTGAACCTAGGACTAAATCATCCTTACTATCCTCCACCATCCGGTTTTTGTGGAAATATTCTTGATCATCAGGATTTTGAAAGACTGTGATTCCTGTTGCAAGAGAAGCTTGTCGTTGGAGGTGGTGATATACTGGTCTGAGTGCCAGTGCTAATGGAGACGTAGAAGAAAAGATATATCCCATTCCTGTTATTGTACGCACTTGTCCTGAAACTCCAGCCTTCTTTGCGATGATTGGCGCTATTATAGCTGGCTTAGTATCAAACCCATGAACAATATCCGGTTTGTGCTTACTAAATAAATCGAAAAGTTGGGTACGAGTGCGTAAATCAGCTAATGGATTGATCCCCCGTTCCAGGGTATATAGAAAATATGGAATATTACAATCTGCAAAGGCATTTCCATCTTCAGATCCGACAGCCCCAACATTAAAGCCTCTTTCCCGAAGTGCCACAAGCAGAGGAATGCGAAGACGTATATCTTCTCCACCAACATGCCAGATAGTGGGTTGTGCAAATTCCTTGTCATTCAAATCACTAGTATCTAGGGAAACAAATGAATGCTCTTGGTTCATTATTATTATGAGTTAAAGGTAGTCTATTTTCAAAGCTTTCAACTAAAATATTTATCAGCCACTTAGCAGGGCACTTTTCTGGCAGTTAGACCCCATTACAGCTTCTCTAGCATCACTCCGTCATGCACATGTACGATCCCTAAGCGTTCCCAAACCTTTTGATACAGATTAGGTAAAGGATCTAAGAGGTTTTGCCATGCGAGATCCTCACTAATTTTATTCATACTCTGAAAAGGATATTTACCTAATATCAATCCTCTTAAAAACTGGTCTGACCAAGGATAAGGAATCTTCTCTGTTGAAGTCACACCTTTTTTAAGATTGTCAGGCAATGTATTATTTTGCGCCAAGAGAATTCCCAATTTTACAAAGTCTACTCCATAGTAGACTGAAGCTCCTATACTCGCCCAAAACCTTGGATTACACTCTATTACTTTGACTGAATTGCTCCTCTTATCAAATCTTATATCAAAATTAGCTATACCGTTGTAATTGTAGTGAGAAACAATTTTCTTACCTATATTCAAGATAGAATCATTCTTAAAAAAATCAAGAAAATAAGGTGTTCTTTTATGAATAGTCCAAGCGATAATTTCTCCATTTTTTGCAATAATACTGAATATAATATCAAATCCTGGAATATATTCCTGTGCTAGTAATGGTAATTTACTTGCTGCATTATTCATTGAGAGATATTCGTCTACATCTGCGAGTAAATCAAATTTCTTAACTCCCTTTCCTCCACCTAATGCTAAAGGTTTCAAGATAATAGGAAAATTAAACTTCAATGAATTGATTTGTTCAACTTTATCAATTAGCGTAGTTTTCGGAACTGGAATATTTTGTTGTAATAAAAACTGATAGAATAGCCATTTATTGTGTAAATGAGCTATTTGCTCTGCGTCAGTTACAGGAAATACTTTAGCAGAGATTAGTTGATCCTTTATTTTCGCAACAAAGAATGTACCGAAAAGACCTGTAGGGAGAATCACTTCTATTTGTTTTTGTCTACAATAATCATTGATAGTTGAAACAATTCGTTCAACTTGTTGGGATAAATCAGAAACCGTATATGAGACATAATTTATACAAAATCTTGATAATCTACATGACTTAGAAGAATCCCATATACTGATGACATGTGACTTTATACCAAGCAATTTAAGACATCTCAATAGCGATAGAGTTATGCCTTCGCTTGATGAGATTATTAATACATTCATAAAACCTCCTAAAAAGACTACCAAAAATAAAGTAAAGGCAATAAACTGTCTAAAAGTAAATCTCAAATTGCACGCTCGCAGCGAACAACTTTTATGGAGAATTACTATAGTTTTCCCGAGAAGATAAACGGTTTATCTCTTCCCCCAATTGCTGTCGAATCGAGTTAAGAACTTTTGGATCGTGCGTCCAGTTTCTCCAATCACGACCTACCTTCTGGGCTAATTCGAGTGCCCGTTCCTTATACCCTAAATGTTTGAGTATCTCTATGTATTCATAATCCTCTACCCCTTCCCTCAACCACTTGAGCCTCATGGAAGGGGCAACTCCATTAATCCCTACCTGTTGACCAGGATACAAGAGCATTCCTTCACCAGGATAATCGTGGTTCTCAGAGGAGTAGGTTTGAACGTCATTCCAAGGATCTTTTGTCCACAAGTCAACCCTCCAGTATAATATCCCGGTTAACCCAAGGCTTTGGCTGATGAAACCAGGCTGAATTCTAAAATTAATTGGCTCGAAGTCTATCTCCCATTTGGGAGAATACTCATCTTGTACCAGAGCGTTGTAAGACCATACTTTGTCTCCCTTTTGAAGTACCTCAGATATTCTATAAGGAGTAGCATTATACATTTTTGGCAATAGTACCCATATGTCTACAGCAGAACGTCCGGTTCCCGAACCATCATCATAAAGCTCAGGTACTGGTGTCATTGTTACAAGATTAGTAATCCCAGATGAGTGTAGATTCCGCGCCCACTCCTTCATCGGTTTGTAAAGAACTGGACAATGATCGATCTCGTCAGCAGTTTGGTTGTATAGCAGTATTTCTGAGTAATGGTGTGCAGCAGCAGCTTGAACATCCTTCACAGAAGGAGCTGGTTTCATCTGACAAGTTCTGGTATTTGCTCCGCTCCAATAACCAAGGTTTTTAGAAGCAAGCCCCCACTTATCAATAAACTCACGTTCATCCTCCTGCCTTATATCTCTAGGCATGAGCTTATGTTTGAGGAGTTCTTCATGAGTCCTCTTAGTTTTTGCTATCCAGCTTGCAAAAGAAGAATTAAGCGACGGCACTTTTGGCAACTCGAAATTCCAAACCGTTAGGAGTATTTTACCTTCTGCTTTTCCTTGCTCGCTTATAACATTAAAAGTACCTTTATATTGACCAGATTTGATATTACGTGGTACAAACACATCAATCCAAAAGGGCTGATTTTGTTTAGGATTAAGATCAAACGGAACTGCTTTTAATTCAACTTTTGTTGAAGGCTTTTGAGTTACGATATCTACAAACGGAATTAGTCCATCAGGATACCATCCAGAACCTAGTGACTTGTTAATACTTTCTTGGAAGTTGGGACTGGAACGACTGATATAAACGTAATGTTCTCGGTAGATATTAATATTCGTCTTTGGAATTACCTGATTGTTTGAACCATATAAGTCCGAGACTGAAACCTTTACGTTCGTCAGACCACTATGGGGTGCTTGAACTACTACCTGAAATGGTTCATATTCCCCACGATCTACATAAAGCTCAATGCGGGTTATACTTCTTGGTTTGTCTGTTTTCCCAATCCTTTCCAAACTTGGAACTACCCATACAATAGGAGTAAACGAAGAAGATTTTTTGTCAACTCTGCCCAGCTTGAACAAGCTAATATAGTAAAGAGCATCGTTATCACTAATATGATGAATTTAACTTCACTAATTAAAAGCGTCATCCTAGATTAATAAACACTAAAATTTGATAAACTAAACATATTTTAGAAACTTCAATTTAAGAATTTTCATCTAACCACATCTGGAACATCAGCACATTCCATAAAAAGTACTGCCAGTCCCGTTTGCCCGA
>JAQYWP010000378.1 GCA_029379285.1 Rhizonema sp. PD38 | reverse complement strand
GAATAATCTCACCATTAATATAAACGCTTGCAGGCTTTGTTTCTGGTAGCTTGAGAAACTCCTCCAGGGTTAGGGATTGGGTAATTACCGTGGACATGGCTCCTGAAGATAAAGTAAACGGAATATATTTTTAGTCTAGCAACACCCTACTCCGATAACTCACCAAACCTTTCCCGATAACGAGCAAGAATTGTCTCCATTTCTACTAACCGTTGTTCGGCTTGTTGGCGTTGTTGTTGCTCCTGATCAGCTCGTTCCTGCTGCTTGAGTGCTGCTTCTTCAGGTGTAAATATCAATTCGCCATCAGGGCTGAAAAAGCGGAGCTTGGATTCATATATGCCCAAATATAACTCTAACTGCTGACTCCACAACCAACCGTTCTCGTTTGAGTTTAGTTCTTGGTAGCGACCGCTGAGCAACTCAAACCCTTTAAATTCTAATGTTTGTGGATCAAACCAAAAGTAGTTTGGTGTCCGCCAGATGTCTTGATAGATTTGCTTTTTTAAACCTCTGTCAGTGTCAGCTGTTTTGGGAGAGAGAATTTCGATAATTACATGAGGATATTTGCCATCTTCTTCCCAAACTACCCAGCTTTTGCGTGGTTTGCGTTCAGTATCTAACACAACAAAGAAATCAGGACCCCGGAATTGCTCAGATTTTCGTTGACGAGGGCTATAATAAACTGTCAGATTGCCGCAGGCGTAAAAGTTCTGACGCTCACGCCACCACCATTCCAAACACTGAATCAACAACAGCATTTGCCGCAAATGTAGTTCTGTTTCCAAAGGCGGTTCGTCACTCAGTAAATCACCAGGAGGAAATATAATATCTTCTGATAAATCTTGTAAGGGAATTTCTAAATTTTGAGCAGAAGACATGATAATTGACTATTAGCAATTGTTTGGATAAGATAAATCTACTTTAGCGAAATTAACTACTCTTCAGTTTTTAGATGAATCTAGATTCTAAATCGGGCGTTGTGTAAAACAGAGATTAAAATTGAACCGCCAAGACAAGGACAGTTCGCAGGAGGAGCCAGTGCTACAGGAGGGTTAGCCCGACCTAGGCATCTGGTGAGACCAGCGCTGCAGGAGGGTTAGCCCGAACTCACGGCGACTGGCGTTAGCGATCTTCGAAGCGTTAGCGAGTCTTCTCCCAAGGGGAGACGCCAAAGGCGAACGAGCGTCAGCGGTAGCGTTAGCGACGTTAGCGCAGCGTTAGCGAGGCACGAGCGTCAGGAGCGGTAGCGAGGAACGAGCGTCGGAACGAGCGTCACCCGAAGGGCGTTGGTTTCCCTCCGTAAGAATCTGTCCGCGCCAAGAACGCCAAGAATTAAGTTTTTCGATGAATAATCATCCCACACTCTATGCAACGCTCTAAATCGATAGTGACTGTATAGGTACAGAGTGAAGACAGCCGCAATGGTTTCAACGAGTTTTCTTATAAAAATGGGAATAACCACGGCGAAGGCACTGGCGAAGCGACGTGGTTCAGGTATCCTTGGGGATTGCTGACAGGTTAAGATAAAATCAGCTTTGTCAATAGTAATAGTGCTGTTAAATAAAGCGATGCTTTTCTATCTAACTGAAGATTATACGGAAAATTGAAGGTGAGAATTGGCGTTTTTTTGATGAAGCGATACGGTTGCACACTGCTGGCTTTGGCATCGCTATCTCAAAGATTGTGTTTTCAACCGCTGTTTTTGAAAAAATTCAAGCACTATTACTTATTGACAAATTCTTGATAATCCTAATCTTTTTAGTATTGTGATTGATCAAAGTCACGCTAACGCTCTTCAAACCCTTCGTCACGGCGATCATCATATCCTTGACGGTTTTCAAACCCTTCGTCACGGCGATCATCATATCCTTGATTGTTTTCAAACCCTTCGTCACGGCGATCATCATATCCCTGACGGTTTTCAAACCTTTCTCCAATACCTTCTATACCCCCATTAACTCTTTGATTGATGGCGTTATCAAGAGCTAAATCAACACCAGTATCAAGCATAGGCTCAATTGACTGACCACCTGGAATATGCGAGGCAACACCATCAATTACCCTATTAGCAATGTTGTTTGCTTCTGTATCAATACCAGCATCAAGACCAAATTCACCAACTCGTTCAATATTATTTGGGTCTGACATCACAAATACCTCTATACAGTTTTGTATTTCTTTTAATTCATCACATTCAAACAATAACAGACTAAAATATCCTTTTATTCCCTCATAAGGTGTAAAATTACCTGTTACTTTATATCCCTCTTAAGAAAGACATTTGATAATTTTTCCAGAGTAAGGCTTTGACGATGGAATAAAGAAAAATGTGTTTCTTTCATTTGCTGCAAGTGGCGTTAGCCGCTATAGTATGTCTTTCAATTACGACTGATGATGACTGGCGTGCCGACACTTGCCCACTTAAATAACCATTTAGCATGATTAGGTGCCAAATTGACGCAACCATGACTAATACGTGTGCCAAAATTATGATGCCAGTAGGCTCCATGAATTGCGTAGCTTCCATTGTAATACATTGTATATGGAACATCAGGAATATCGTAGTCGTCGCCCTTCATCTCGCTAGATAAGTGCTTAGATTGAATTTCAAAAATACCAGTAAGAGTGGGAGTCTCTTTTTTACCTGTGGAAATAACGACTGCATAAACTGGTTTTTCTCCTTCCCAAGCTATTAACTTTTGCTTTGAAAGGTTAATTTGAATCCAGCGTTGATTGGATTTTTGTAATGTTTGAATTTGCTCTGCAATCAGCTGGTTTTTAGATTGAGCCCAAACGGCACCGATTTGAAAACTAATAACGTTTAAAATCAGAAGTGGAGTTAGAAATAGTTTCCAGAAACATATAGAATTAGAAAATCGACTTTTCATGGTAGATGTTCAATAGATTTAGGATTAATACAAATAGCAAGCTCAGTAAGCAATTAGCGATTAACTTGTAAGATTTTTTCCATATCAAGATTGTTCGATATATTGTGAAACATGATATAAATGACTGTATTGTGTCTTTTGTCAGACAGAAAAGTATGTCGCAAATAGCACACTCGTAAAGATAAATAGGATAAAGGGAACGACTAAAACAAAAAGCTACGGCAGTTTTTTGGTAAGCTGAGTTTAGGAATTGGCGATAATTTTCAGTGACATCAGCTTGCTGTCCTTCATTAGGATGGCTGAGTTATCTCCACTTCTATTGTTCCCTAATAGCTTCAAGATATTAACGTAGTTAATACTGATTCTATATATAAAGATGTCACAAATCGGAAAACTAGTCTTAGTACAACGTTTCATATATTCGTGGCGTTTTGGTTCGTAGTTGCGCTCTCGCGCGTACTCCTTCGGGGTTGCCGCCTGCTCGCCAGCGCAACTACGAACGATGACATCATTTTCCTGAGCGTCACTAACTTGTGCAATCTTGCACTTATCGGGACTTCAACAAAAAAGAAAATAAAAATAAGGTATAGTGCTTTACCGGACTAGCTTTTACGTTAAAGTATCACCAGATGATAAAGACAACCCCTGCTGCCATACCACCGTGTTTTGAGAAATGGTGTCAACGGTTTGATGAAGCATTCACGCATAAAGCCCAAAAAAGACGTTTCAGGCATTATTTAGCAAGGATTATTAGGTGAAAGTGAGCGAAAAAACCTATCTCAGATAGCTTCTAGCGCCATCGGAGTAAAATATTATCAATTACACCATTTCTTAACGCAGATCGCTATTGTCAGATACTCAAATTAATGAACGTCGCTTAGAGATACGTAAATAGTAGTTTCAAAAAAAATAAAAATGAAATTTTATCCATAACTTTCCATAATGTAAAAAGTCTGAACACGCTTCAGTTAAACCTAGAAGTTTTGGAAAAATTTCTTTTGATCGTAATGGATGAGTTTGGAACTATTACTTTCTTGGAAGATATTGGTTCAGATTGGGATGATATCATAGCATGTCCTCTAGATAAACTACCACAAAACTACGTCTCTAAACGCAATTGAGTATCAGGGCGAACGCATCTAAATGTTGACTCCAGGAATAGCAACTTGCAATACGGCTCGGTTCAGATATAAGCAATATTGAGTATAAAAAAGCGGATGTTTCTAATTTAGCTCCTTGCCCTCTATGTATTGGTTTCTTGCATTTGCGTCATAAAAACTTGCAGTTCTTGGCTCTGGAGCGGATGAGTTCTTGAGAAAAGAGTTAACGCCCATTAACTCTTTTCCTCTGCCAAGAACTGCCCCTCTAAGAACTGCGGTAAACGTTGAGATGTCTTAACCGAACGGTATTAGGATTTCAACCTTTGTCATTGCGAGCCACTTCATAACATAGTTCTGTTTATTCCCGCCGACTGACTTATTACCAACAAATTATATTTTTTCCATCAGAGTCTTAGCCTGTTGAGCGATCGCCTGCCAATCTCCTGCCTCAACAAACTCTTTGGGAAATAACTGACTGCTTAAACCAATTGCGATCGCCCCAGCTTGTAAAAATTCCTTGGCGTTGTCTAAGGTGACACCGCCTGTGGGTATCAAAGGAATGTCACCCAATGGTCCTTGTATACTTTTGATATAATTAACACCTCCCACTGCTTCCACAGGAAACACCTTCACACAACTAGCTCCACTCGTCCAAGCAGTGACAATTTCTGTGGGTGAAAGTGCACCTGGGATGATGGGTACATTGAGTTTAGCCGCAGCTTGAATCATTACTGGATCTACGTGGGGAGTAAAGAGAAATTGAGCTCCTGATTCGATCGCTGTTTGCATCTGCGGTAAATTTAACAGCGTACCCGTACCAATCATACTATTGGGTAATTCTAAGCGTAGTTGCGCGATTAATTCAGCAGAGCGATCGCTGTTCCAAGTAATTTCAATTAACTGTATTCCTCCAGATGCCACAGCTAAAGCCATTTGGTATGCCAATGACATATCTGAAGCGCGAATCACTGCGATCGCTCGGTGTTGTTGCAGTTTTGATAACCAAAGTTTACCCGACATTTCTCCGTATTTCCCCAAGATTTCTACTACTGTTATGGTTATTGTGCATTACAAGCGAGTCATGGGTAATCGAATATCGACAATAGAACGATCCTAATTCCTAATTTCCAATTTTCACGTACCTCCCCAACATCTATCTGTGTTACATAATTAACCCGTATTGTCCCATAACATTTTTTAGAAAATTATGTATAAATTGTGCAAAGTAGGTGTAAGCTAGATTAGCTTGTTTTTAACTGAGTGCAAATGAATCGGAAGCAATTGTCCTGGAAAACTATCATCAGCTTGCTAATTGTCACAACGGTTGCCACTGCTGGAAGTCTCCCGTACCAAAGTCAAGCACAATCCTCAAGGAGACAAGAATCAAAAAGTACATCAGTCTCTCAACCCAACCAAAATCAGCCAACCGTCCACAGTTTACACGGACATATATGGGATGTTAAGTCTATTGCTTTTACTCCAGATGGACAAACACTAATTAGTGGTAGTTTTGACCATACAATCAAGCTTTGGAATATGAAGACAGGAAAATTGCTCCGCACACTTGATGGACACCAAGATGGAGTGAATTCCGTCGTCATTAGTCCCGATGGGCAGATGTTTGCTAGTGGGGGAGGCTCGGCGCAGCCTCATACGGATCAGACAATCAAGCTATGGAACCTCAAAACAGGCAAATTGCTTAGCCTATTAAAAGGTCATTCGCAAGGCATAAGTTCTCTTTGCATTAGTCCTGATGGACAAATACTTGTTAGTGCTAGTTATGATAAGACAATTAAACTTTGGAATCTCAAAACTGGGAAACTACTAAACACCTTAATCGGTCATTCTAGTTGGGTACAGTCTGTTGCTATCAGTCCTGATGGGCTTCTTCTCGCCAGTGGCAGTGGTAGTCCCGACAATAATATAGATACGACTATTAAGCTTTGGAACCTAAAGACAGGAAAACTGCTCCGTACCTTAACAAAAAGTTCTAGCCCAGTGAGTTTTATCGCCTTCAGTCAAGATGGGCAAACCCTTGTGGGTGCTTCAGATCTTTCCATCAACGTTTGGAAAATGAAGACAGATAAGCTTCACACATTTACAGTGTCTTCCCTTGGAGATGTCACTTCAACCGCTCTCAGCCCGGATGGGCAGTTCCTTGTCACTACTGCTTTAGATAGTTCAATTAAATTGTGGAATTTGCATAGCGGAACACTCCAGAAAATCCTAGTTGCACCTCCCAATAACAACCCAAATTTTGATCGTCTATATCCTAGTAGCACGGCTTTTAGTCCTGATGGCAAAACCCTTGCTATTGGGCATGGAGGTGGTGCAGCTTTAGCCAATTTTCCTATTGATATTCAGCCAGTGTCTTTCTAGTACACGGTGGCGCAAATAAGCCACCCATTTGAACTAGCTAAAAAGCTGACAACATAAGAGTTGTTTCTTTTTACTTTTTACTTTTTACTTTTATACTTTTGCCTTGTTGTACTAGTTGTAGAGACGCTTGTTGGGTGAGGTTCGTTCTGAAAGTTCTGAAAAGGACGTCAGAAGCCTACACTGTATGCGTTCCATCAGTGTAGGTAATTCACACTATTGGCTGATAAATAATGGTTTTAATTAAGTCGCCAGCTAGATGAAAACAAATAAAGTTACTTCTACGCTAGTAATTGCTTTAAAAAAATTGGTAGTAATATGCCTCTCCACAGACTTGCAGACTTTGACCCAAGCTACAAAGAGACTTTTGGCGGCGAAGATATTAAGGCTTTAGATGTCTACACTGAAGGTGGACAAAAAATAGGTTCAGTCGCTGATGTACTTGTCGATCCGGATGGGCGCTTTCGCTATGTAGTGGTTGATACCCGATACGAATCTCTTGATAAAAAAATATTACTACCGATTGGTTTATCTCGTATAGATTACAATACGAAGCATGTATATGTAGATGGACTCAGTAAAGAGCAAGTGGAACGTTTACCTGAGTACAAAGACAGTATGGTTGTTGATTACGATTATGAAGAGCAGGTGCGCGGGACTTATCGTCCTTCGTCTACTGGCACAACTTTTAATCGCGATACTTACAATTATCAACAAGACTCATCACTTTACGATTTAAACGATCAAAATCATCAAACTTTCAAACTGTATGAAGAACGTTTGATTGCGAACAAAACCCGTGTGAAAACAGGGGAAGTTACAGTTGGCAAGCATATCGAGACGGAAACCGCTAGGGTGAGTGTGCCTATTGAAAAAGAGCGCGTCATTATTGAGAGAGTGACACCAACAGCAGCAGGATCAGTCGTTGATTCAAATACAGTTCAGTTCCAAGAAGGGGAAGTCGCACGCATAGACATTTATGAAGAAACACCAGACATTCATAAAGAAGCGTTTGTACGTGAAGAAGTCCGAATTAAGAAAGTTGTAGAGCAAGAATTGGTTGAAGCGCAAGAAACAATTCGTCGAGAAGAATTAGATGTTAGAACCGAAGGAGATTTACCGATTAATCAGACAGGTACCAATTTAACTGACCGTATTTAGATCGTCTCCTGAGAAACCTACCATCCTTAATTGTGGAGTCATTATTTTTTATGTAGGTAACTACAGTAATCATAAACTCGGTTTATTAAATAAGCCGAGTTTTTTGTATCATTCACCAAAAAAATTACTGTATAAATTCTGAGAAAAATTTAATAAATATATTACTTGATATAAGTT
>JAQYWP010000377.1 GCA_029379285.1 Rhizonema sp. PD38 | reverse complement strand
TTTTCTTCTTTTCACTACTGCACTTTTTGTCTAATTTGTCAATGCGTAAGTCCTGAAGATTTGAATCAACCGCCACCATTACCAGTACCCCGTACTGAACCCAGTGTAAATCAACCATCATCTGCTGTACATCCAACAGTACCCTCTCAGCATCAAGTATCACCGCCACAAGCCAAGCCACCATCACCATTGGTAGCTTTAAAACAAAATGCTAAGCTCAGAGAAAGATTGCTGGTAAGTGGTGCGATCACCTTGTTAGCGTTAGTTGGAACTCAAATCTATAGTTATGTTCGTTATGGCTTGTTTCCGACTAATCCAATATTTACGATTACCGGCTTACCTAGCAGCTTCTTTCTAGAAAGAACTCTCACAGGGCATTCTAGCTGGGTTATTTCCGTAGCCATCAGCCCAGATGGCAATACTCTTGCCAGTGGTAGTAATGACAAGACTATCAAACTGTGGAATTTGGCAACTGGAGAGCAAACGCGCACCCTCCAAGGGCATTCTGACTTGGTTCATTCCGTAGCCATCAGCCCAGATGGCAAGACTCTTACCAGTGGTAGTGTTGACAAGACTATCAAACTGTGGAATCTGGCAACCGGAGAGCAAATCCGCACCCTCCAAGGGCATTCTGACTCGGTTATTTCCGTAGCCATTAGCCCAGATGGCAAGACTCTTGCCAGTGGTAGTTTTGACAAGACTATCAAGATTTGGCGAATACCTTAAAAAGTAAAAAGTAAAAAGAGAATCCCCAGACAATAAATGTGCGGGGATTTTTGTTCACTTCAAGCATTCGTTTATTAGCGAGCTAATACGTGAGGAAAACATAAGGCTCGGCGATTTTCTTTTAGTGATGCTTTCAGGTGCCGAGATATGTAAAATGTAGTGCCACAAATATTTCCGATAGTACTAATACTGTAGATCTATCGTAAATTGCCCCGAAGAGCGATCGCACTCCAATCCCTAAAACTCAGCACTGGCAAAACTCGTTCAATGTCTTAACGGGATCGATAGTAAGAGTTAAGTCTTTCACCTCTTACATTAAAAGTTGTACCCGGATCGGTTTGAGTTTGAGTGAACTTGTTACCATTATCGTAGACCACACCGTTATAATTAGCAGTTGTGCCATCGGTTCTAGTCACGCTGAGAGTAAAGCTACAATCACTATTCACTTGGTATGTAGCTTGAATACTTACATTAGTGCGCACATTCCCTGCAACACTTCTAGCCAGAATATTACCCGTCATTTTTCCATTACCATCGAAGGTGTTTAAAACCGTCTGAACAGCTGGATCGGTGTTATTCACAAACCCATAACCTTCGCCTTCATAGACTCCATATAAACTGCTATTTGAACATACTTTTTGTGCTTTTGCCTGTTGAGTATTCAGAACAACTGAAGTGCCAAATGCTGAGATAATGCAAAACGTTAACGTTGCTAAAGATTTGATTGAAATCATTTGTAGTCTCCCTCCTTGATTGAAGAATTGGGTTCCAATTGAACAGCTTCTCGGATGTGCATCTACATTGAACACAATCGCTATATAGGTTGTCGCCCCATGATAAGCAGGCGAAAACTACATCGGCGATCGCTGCTATTGGATCTTACCTCCTCCGAGGTGTAATTACGGATTATTTTCGACAAGGGGGATGCTCAAGGTATCTAAAATCCCAGTCGGTAGCATGTACACCACCACAAATTTGTGGAAAGTGATCGCCTCACCGACGAAAGGCAGAGGGCAGTAGGGAAGATTTAGTTTTCCCTCTGCCACTCGGGGTTGAAGCCATTAAATTTATTTATGAAGAAGAAAAATTTTTTTTTCAAAAGACACGTCGTGCGAGGAAAAAGGCGTCCCAATACTGTGTAAGTTTTGGAATTTCTTGATTCAGGCAAGCACCAGGGAAGGGGGGATCTGAAAAGTACATCTTCATATAAAACTGGTATTAGCACGTTTTTAAGAATCTTGCTAAAATTTTAGAAGGAGCTTTCCTGAAATAATCTTTTTCTCAGGAGAGTAGGTATTATCTATCTACTCTTCTACAAAATAAATTCATTTTCTTAAATTACAAAATCAATAGAGGTGAGTAAATATGAAATTAACAGCTACAGAAAAAGGCTTATTAATCCCTAAACAACTGTTAGGAGACAATCAAGAATTTGAGATTCTTCAAGAAAATGGAAAAATCATTATTACTAGCATCAATCAAACATCTTCTATTTGTGATTTAGGTTCAAATCCTGTGGAATATGATGTAAAAGATGGTGCAATTAGGCACGATCATTATCTCTATAACTCATGAAAAATATCTACTTTTTAGATACTAGCTATATTTTAGCTTTGGAAATCAAAAATGAATATGCTCTTCAAAAAGTATTATAAAATTGGGTTAATTTAGTAAAATTAAACCCTTTTTTAATAACAACATACATTTTTAATGAGGTTGTTACTTTTTTTAATAGTCGAAACCTCCATTATAAAGCAGTTGAAGTTAGTAATCGCTTATTGGAAAGTCCTGATATAGAATTAATCGAAATTGAGCAAAATCTATTTAATCAGGGATGGGTATATTTTCAAAAGCATAAAGACAAATCGTATTCTCTCACTGATTGTTTATCATTTATCGTTATGAAACAACGAGAGATTGTTACAGCTTTAACCTTAGATAATCATTTTTATCAAGCTGGATTTAAAATTATCCCATCAGAAATTAAGTACAAATAACATTGCGCCCTATGATTTTCGGTCAAAAGCTATTGTGCATCAGCCAAAACCCATCTGCTATTTTCCACGTCCCATAATAGGGAAACCCGCAGATTACTAGGGACGACATTTCCATTTTTCAGTAGATATTTTAACTGAGCTTTTACAGTCGCTCTTTCTGTACCTGCCTCGACTAAACTCACTTGATCAATTTCTATCTGTCGAACTTGCCTACCCCACCAATCAATGTAAGAAAGATAACCATCGGGATGAAGAGTTTTATTTTTTTGCAAGCTTGGAGAGAGTTGATTCCATGCATCTTGATACTTACCTTGATTGAGCGTTGTAAAATAATCTCGCACCACTTGTTCTGGTAATGGTTTATTAACTGGTGGCTGTTTTGGGAGCGATGAAGAGATTGAAGTTGGGTTCGGAATCTGCTTTGACACAGGTGACTCTGTGACTTGAGGTTCAACAGGTGCTTCTCTTGAAGAATCTAAAGTCGGAACTATTTTGGAACGCTTTTTCGGCTGCACAGGCGGTGCAGTATCTTCAGGTTCTGAAGGTGCTATCGGTTCGCTTGATGCAGTTCTTTGCTGTGCCAGTTGTTGTCCAACTGGTTGCGGTGATTTGCTGAGAGTCAAACCAATAATTATCGAAGCACCAATCAAACCGCCTGCAATTAAACTACCTATCAAGATTCCCGAATGCCCACTACCTTGATTGTTTTGATGGGAAGGTTGAGGGGATCTAGGGCTGACGGCAATTGTCTGTTGTGGTGTTGGAGGAGATGGTATTGTTGGTAGTTGGGTATTAAGGATAGTGGGAGAAGCAGATGGGGCTGGAGATTGTAGTGTCTGTAGCATGTCTCTAACCTTAGCAAAGCGATCGCCTGCATTGAACTGAATCGCTTTATCTAACACGGCGGCAAAACTGGGAGACACATTCGTGGCAAATTGTCGCCATAAAATATTACCCGTAGCAGGATTAGTTTCTAATTCCTGTGGCAACTTGCCAGTCAGTAAATAAATAGCGGTTAACCCTAAACTATATATATCACTGGCAAACATCGGGCGTCCGACAGATTGTTCGCTTGACATAAACCCTGGTGTGCCAATGACAATTGAATTAGCAGAGTTTCCTGAAGGAGTCAACATTGTTCCTAATGTTTCCTTGACTGCACCAAAGTCAATTAGAATCGGCTTGCCATCAACATTGCGAATGAGGATGTTATCTGGTTTGATATCTCGATGGACAATGCCTTTGCTATGAACGTAATCGAGAACTGGCAAAATATTATTCAAGAGTTCTTTAACCGAATGCTCACTCATCAACCCTTGCTGTTGTATCTTTTCCGTGAGAGTTTGTCCTTCAATATATTCTTGCACCAAGTAGAATAGACTGTTTTCCGAAAAATAGGCATATAATCGGGGAATCTGACTGCTGCCATCACCTAGTTCTTCCAAAATCGCTGCTTCCCGCCTGAATCGCTGCTGTACCAACTCATAAATTTGGGGATTGTTTTGAATTGGCTTGAGTTGTTTAATAACACAGCGACGAAGAGAGGGGATTTGGCTATCTTCAGCAAGAAATGTTTCACCAAATCCACCGCTTCCTAAAGTCCGAATAATTCGATAGCGGTTGTTTTGCAGCATTTGGGTTAGTTATACTAAAAACGGTTGATTACTGAACTTTTGCCTTGGCAGAGTTTCCTTTGCCTGTTAAGCTCTTAGCGATTCTAAAAGTAAAGCTCTAACCCGTTTTTAGTATAAGGCCAGTAGGAACAAGGGTATTTGTTAGATAGTTTACTCATCGTCGCCCTCTCTATTATGACGCGACTTAAGGTTGATAGTACCTCTTGACGGGTTCTAATTAACACATACTGCATCATTGAAGTATGGATTAGTCTCACGCAAAGGCGCGTTAGCGACGTTCGCAGGGTCACTGGCTTGCCTACGGGTAGGCGGAAAAGCGAAAAGAATCGTTGTTTAGTTATCAGGGAAAATGTAAATTCAAACCTATACTCAGCAATGCCCATTTTCTTCTTGTAAGCTACTTTGATAAAGCTAAGTAAGTCGGCGATAAAAAACTTAATTATGTGAAGAAAAGTAAAGTTCATAAGTTTTGCTCGTAGTAAGCGCTTACTACAAACTTTCATTTATTTATGCCGACTTCTGAATCTTGAATACCGATGAGTGAAAGTTACGTTTTGGAACGCTGATTTGTCTCAGCCTGCTTTTATGACGTTGATTGATCATCTATGCATTAGCAAAATACACCCCATTGCTGATACTACTGTGTTCACTAGTTCTATTTTATACAATATTGCCATCAGCCCACTTCAATCAGGTTCGGGGAAGCAGAGGCGGAAAGATTTATTGGACACTAGTTCAAATCCAATAAATGCCCGTATTGCAGCCCTCTTCCAAACTTGAAAGTGAGGGTATTGTGTATGTGACTCAAACGATAACTGATATAGTTTCTAATTCTTTCCTTAAGAGTTTCTCTGCTACCTATTTGTATCAACTTTAACGTGAAATGGTATGAGAGGTTGGTTTCTATAAAAACGGGTAAAAGCTGTAGAGACGCTTGGGTGTCGTGTTTCTACAGCTATTGCAGAGCAAGAAGTCAAGAGTTAGGAGACACGGAGTGAAGAGTTGTTATTCTTCCTCTGTCCTCCTTTATGCTTCTGGTACTCTTCGGATAATAGTCAAGCCGTCTCGTAGAGGTAGTAAGACTTGCTCAACTCTGGGATCATTTTTCACGTATTGGTTGAAAGCGGCGATCGCTTCACCGTTGTGAGTTCGTTCGCCTTGAGGAAGGTAAGGCTGTCCTTGTAGCAGGGTGTTGTCAACACAGATAAATCCGTGAAGTGCTAGTAAGTTAGAGTCTAGCAGTGTTTGAAAATACTGCACGTACTCTGTTTTATCAGCATCAATGAAGACTAAGTCAAATGTTTGTTGGGAAGCTGCCAACTTGTGCAACGTTTCCAGCGCCGGACCTATTTCTACATAAATTTTATGTCCGCAGGAGGATGACTGAAACGCAGATTTAGCAAAGTTAGCGGCATATTCATCGACTTCACAGGCAACTAAATACCCGTCCTCTGGTAGTGCCTCTGCCATCGCTAGTACTGAGTAGCCAGTGAACATACCGATTTCCAAGACGTTTTTGGCACGAGTCATATGGACGAACATTTTCAGCACCTGCCCTTCTAAGTGCCCTGACAACATCTCCTGCTCAAGATGCCGCACTGTTACACCTTCACCGAAATGCTGATTCCATGCCTCCTCACTTGTCTTCTTAGCCAGGGTGGCAAGTGCTTCAGATTCAGAGGTGGTACACTCACTGACGTAAGGATCTAAACCAGCAGCCAGTTTCAACGCTTTCTGTAGATGATCGACGATTTGAGGAGGAAAACTAGAGTTATTCTCCAGTATCTGGGAAATCGCTTTAAGTTCGTCAACCAGGATACCCAATGGTGTAACGGGACGAGGGATTTGGGGAAGCTTGACAACACTAGACATTGGCACTACCAACCAAGGCTTGCTCATCGCTTCCTACATAGGCATCAGTTCCCGCACCAGCCTGCGGGTATGCAGAGCAAAGCTGCTTGTGTTCTTCAATTGCCGTCTCTAGTTCTTCACGAGTCATATCATTGACGAAGAAGCATGTCCCAATCGGTTTCGGCATAGCAGCTCGTTGTAAACCGTCTCTTGTCGATGTGATAGACTGGGTAGCATACCATATGAGATCCCCATCAAGGAGAGGATGATCCAAGGCAAGACCGATACGGCTCATCAGTCCCAAGATGCGATCGCGATCATGTTCGCTAATATAACCTCGTTTTGCCGCGATTGTGGCTGATAATGCCATATCAATATTTACAGCATGACCGTGGTAGAGTGGTACGGTAGGAGCTAATTCTAAAGTAGGACTCCATGTATGACCGTAGGCGATGACGCGATCTAAATTCAGCTCGTGGAGGTTAGGAGTTTCCAACTCTAACATTGTTTTAATCGACTCATACGTAACTCGATGAGCCGCTTCCTGAATTTCTGGTGTGGCGTCAATGTAACCGAAGTGCGTGCTGAGTAAATCCTCACCATACTTTTCTAATAGTTCAAAGACTTCCAGGTTGGAAACAACGGCAATCTTCACAAGTTCTGCCATGCCATTGCGAACTTGAGCAGTAGGAAGAGTACTCAAGAAAGAAAAGTCAAGAATCACCTTTTTAGGAGCATGATAAGCACCGAGACGGTTTTTCAATTTCTCGTGGTTGACTCCTACTTTGATCGCTACACCTGCATCGACAAGTGAAATTAGAGTTGTGGGAATGCGAATATAGTTAGTACTGCGACGGTAAGCAGCACATGCAAAGCCTGCAACATCGGACACTAATCCTCCACCAACGACTAAGACTGGTTCTTTTCGTACCAAATCGAAGTCGGAGAACGCATCAACAATTGACAAAAACGTTGCGATTGTTTTTGTTGGTTCGCTAATGTTGACCACAAAAATGCTTAAGTCAATGTTGTAATGCTTGAAGTATTCCTTAATTTGTCCCCCGTAAAGCCGATTGACATTTGCGTCTACAACTGCAAGGCAGCGTCCAAAACTTTTATAACTGTCAGCCAGTTCTGTATTTTTAACATCAAAGGCTCCGTTGACGTATACGAGACTGAATTCAATTTTCTCGTAACCTTCTACATGAAATGCGGTTTCATTTGCCTCAAATTTGGCTTGGACGTTACTCATTTGTTTCTACGTTTATTAATGATTTAGCAGCATCTCACTCAGCTTATTTTTCACTACTTCTCGGCGACAAGTAACCAACACGGGCTTCTCGCATGTGTTAAAGAACTATTTGCAAAAATTGCTCTTTCCTTTTGAGCAGCTGATGTTAGTAAGAATGAACTGAAATTAGTATAGTTGAACTACTCCATTCACTAGAAGATACCAAAAGAGGTAAAAATGAAGGAGTTTAAAAGATTTAATAAC
>JAQYWP010000376.1 GCA_029379285.1 Rhizonema sp. PD38 | reverse complement strand
GAGTAATGAGTAATGAGTAATGAGTAATGAGTAATGAGTAATGAGTAATGAGTAAGGAAAGAGAGAGATTTTTACAAATGATTGAGGATGGCTCTATGAATATTACAAGCAATTTTACCTATCAAGTTGGGGGAAGTCTATTTGTTGATACGCCTAGTTATGTCACCCGTCAAGCAGATGATGAGCTTTATCATGCTCTAAAAACGGGAGAATTTTGCTATGTTCTCAACTCCCGCCAGATGGGTAAATCTTCGCTTAAGGTGCGTGTTATGCAAAGATTGCAACAAGAGGATATTGCCTGTGCTGCAATTGATATTACTGCTATTGGTACTCAAGGGATAACATCCCGCGAATGGTATGGTGGATTAATTTATAATTGGGCTTTACAATTTGAACTGCCACTAGATTTTGATTTCTTTACTTGGTGGGAACAAAGGGAGAGTATTTCCCCTGTTCAAGGCTGGATAGAATTTTTAGAACGGGTACTACTACACCATATTCACAAGCCAATAGTCATTTTTATTGATGAAATTGATAGTCTTTTAAATATCAGTTTTAAAGACGATTTTTTTGCCGCTATCCGTGCTTGTCATAACAAACGGGCAGAAAAGCCAGAATACAGGCGTTTGACGTTTGCTTTGTTAGGTGTTGCTACACCTTCGGACTTGATAGGTGATAAAAATCGCACACCATTTAATATTGGTTGCTCAATAGAATTAGCTGGATTTGAGTTGGAGGAATGCCAAACACTTGTTCAGGGATTAGTGGGAAAAGTTATTAATCCCCAAGCAGTGCTGAAAGAAATTTTAGATTGGACAGGCGGACAACCGTTTCTGACTCAGAAGCTTTGTAAACTCATCCTCATAAATCATGAAGGGTTAAGTGTGGAAGAATTGGTGCAAAAGTCTATTATTCAAAATTGGGAAGCACAAGATGAACCTGAGCATTTGCAGACGATATGCGCTCGGATTTTAAGGGATGCACAACGTACAGCTAGACTGTTAGGACTATATCAGCAGATTCTGCTACAGGGAGAAATAGTAGCAGATAAGAGTCCTGAACAAATAGAATTGCGGCTCTCAGGGTTGGTTGTCAAGCAAAAGGGCAAGTTAAAAGTTTACAATCGCATTTATCAGGCTGTTTTTAACCAGAACTGGATTAATCAGATATTAAGACAGCAACGTCCTTATGCTGAGCAACTTAAAGCTTGGTTAGATTCTGATTGTCAGGATAAATCACGACTGCTACGAGGAAAGGCATTGCAGGATGCACTGGTTTGGGCAGATGGTAAAAATTTAACAAATGAAGATGAGCAATTCTTGAGAGTTAGTCAAGAAGATCTGAACAAGCAACGAAAACAGTTGCTGCACGCTAGCTGGACTATAATTTTGACGGGGTTGGCTGGAATAATCGGATCTGTAGTATGGCTAAGTAAGACTCCTTACATATTTAATCAGGAACGATTTAGCCAAGGGGAACGTTCTTTTTATATCAGCAGCGATGAAACTTCTGGTTTACTCAGCGGTATTAAAGAGTTCCAACAAAAGCATTTTGAGAAGGCTGAAAAATTTTTTAAAAGAGCTAGCGATGCTAATCGTAATGATCCAGAACTATTGATTTATTACAACAATGCAAAAGCATGGGCAAATGGTCATCCTTTGACTCTAGCAGTTCCCATACCTCTTGATAAGAAAAAAAATTCCACTATAAACATATTAAAAGGAGTGGCTCTAGCACAGCAAGAATTCAACAACAGTAACCCGAAAAATCATCGGTTATTGAACATAATCCTTGCTAGGGATAATGACGATCCAACACAGGCTAAAGAAGTTGCCCAAGAATTGATTAAAGATGGTAATGTTATAGGAGTGATTGGACATTCTACTAGCGTTGCTACCAAGAACACATTACCTGAATATCAAAAAGCTCATCTAGCAATAATTTCTTCTAGGAGTTCAAGTAATGAACTACGTAGTAACATTTTTTTTAGAACAGTTGCCTCTGATAGAGTAATGGGTAAAAAGTTAGCAGATTACGCTATTAAGCATAATATTAAGCGAGTTGCTATTTTCTATGAAGATAATCCTCATGGCAGAAGTTTGGGAGGAGAGTTTCAAACAGACTTTCAAAAACAAGGAGGAACAATTGTCAAAGAACCAATAGATTTGATGAAAATAGAACCACCTGAACCTGATACTTATTCTCGTATAGTACAAGAAATTATCTCAAAAGATAAAGCTCAAGCAGCTGTATTCTGTACTAATACAGACGTATATGATATTGTATCAGCGATTGTTCAAGAGCTAAAGAATATACCAGGCTCAAAAAAGCTCAAGCTAATTTCAGGGGATGGTTTGTATGACGCTAGAATTTTGCAGCCATCATTTGAAGGCTTGATTCTTGCCCCTGTTTGGTTTGAAAAAGAAGAAAATGGACAAGAAAAAAAATTTACAAAGAAAGCTCAGGAAAAATGGAGTGGTCAAATTGACTGGACCACTGCTACTAGTTATGATGCAACACAGGCTTTTATTAAAGCTATAACTATGTCTGATAACCCTGATAGAAAGATGGTACTTAAGAAGCTAACCCTGGTTAAACTCGAACCAGATAAAACTTCAGGAGATGAACTCAACTTCAGGGAAAAGGAACGGAAGCAAACACCAGTGATAGTCCAAGTAGTTGGAGATCAACATTGTCCAAATGGCGGAAAATATTGTTTTGAAATAGTTAAGGAGAAGTAACTCTGGAAATAGAGCGTTAGTCAACGGGTATTTAGATAAAAAAGCGCCAGCATCGTCAGAGTTACTGACTTGAAAATTGTCACTGATTTCTCATGAAAGGAGTTTCTGTGCTAACGTTTATTTCTCAGTTGTCATTATGTTTCCGACTGGGGAGGTTTATCACTCCCTTGGGATGAGAGAAGAGTCGCCCCCTTCGCTGTTATATGTCATTAGTCATTGGTCAAAAATAATACAAATGACAAATAACAAATGACTATGGACGCGCTCATCCCAATCCTTTTAAGGGTGGGATGAGCTTAATCCTCTTTACTGGCAGTTGGTGCTAACAATCCTGCCAAACCACCTAATGCTCCAGTTCCTAAACCAATGAGAATTTCTGGAATTTCTTTATCATTGGCTTGTAACCAAACTGCACCACTAATAGAAGATATTAAGGTTAATGATAGAGCACTAACTATAATCCGATAAATCCAACTGTCAGTTTGTAAAGGTGTTAAGTTACGTTTCATATGGTTTGAACCTGTGATGTTTGATGATGCGTTTCCTAACGCTTAGTTACATCAAACACGAGCGATAACTGAGATGAAGACTGTAAAGATGTGGGTAACAAAAGACTTGAAACTTTCTTGTAACTGACTTGCGCTTGATAATACCCCCCTTGCGCTCGTGTAAGATTACCGATGGAATTTCTTCTTCCCCTCTCCCTGAACAGTAATATTCGGGTGGGAAGGGAGTAATCTTCCCCATGCTCTGTTCCTGATTAAACATGCTTGTCTGTACTAGGATGTTTTTGTTGATGATTATTTTGAGTATTGGGGTTAGCTGGTTGAGCAAAGGGTTGTTTGGTAATGTTGTCTGCAGCTTGCTTAAGCAAGGGTTCTAATTTATCACGCCAGTATTGAATATTGGGTAATTTTTCTGGATGGTCTTTATAAGCAGCAACTTTATCCCATTTTCCTTGAGCAAGGGCTGTATTGGTATCATTGAAGAGTGATTCTGCTTTCTTCCAGTCTTTCTGCCACTCGGCAATCATTTCCGGGCCATCTTTAACGCCATTTGCAGGAGAGGCAACAGATTTCAGGAGGGCGATCGCACCTGGTAAATCTCCTGATTCATATTTCTTCCTTGCTTGTTGCATAACTGGGGTAGCGTTATTATCTGAAGTTTTTGGCGACGATTTCTCTGACGCTTCAGTGGTGGCGGGTTTTGGCTTGGGAATTGGGCGTTCGGCAATTAAGGCATTATCATCGACGATTCTCAGCGCAATGCCTTTGTCTCTCAAACAAGAAGACCATTCTTCATTATTTTTAATTGCATAGTCGTGCGCCCAACCCGAACGTCCCGACTCAAGTTTGACTTGTACCCAACCGCGTTTTGTCCGTTTACCTGTCACCTCAAACTTCTTTTGATCGTTCACGGTTTGCATGATGGTGTCGGAACCGATCGCACTAGGTTCAGAACGGATGTTAGAGCCTACCACCAAAGCTGTGCAGTTTTGTTCTGCGGGAATATCTTTACTGCCCAAAAAGGAACCGACATTTTGAGCGTTCTTAACAACAGTCGGAGCTGCAATTGCCGCACCAGAGGCCAAACCGACTAAGATTAACAGTTGTAAGATATCAGGTTTTCCAGAAACTTTATCCGCGTTTTTGGTTACAGATATTGGGGCCGGAAGAGCAGGATTTGCTGGTGCTAGTGCTACAGTTCTTTGCCGAGACTGAGGGGATGGAGATTGAATTGCTAGGAACCTGGGATTTGGAGGATATTCTGGCGGCGCGGTTCGTGAAGAAAATGACTCCACCGCTTGTAATACTTCTGATACACTTTGGTAGCGATCTTTGAAGTGATAATGTACCATTTTGGTCAACACAGTTGCCAATTCTTTACTTACTGGTACTAAATGCTGCCAAAGAATTTCACCTGTTTGGGGATCTTCTGGCAAATCAATTGGCGACATACCTGTCAAGGTTTGAATGGCAATGATACCTAGAGCATAGATATCACTATTAGGGCGGGGTTTGCCATGCCCTTGTTCAGTAGGCATGTATCCCGGTGTGCCAATAGCTACCGTTCCTGTGTGATAGACGATGGGGGTTAACATTAATGCTTTTTCTGGATGTTCCGCAACCACTCGCAATTGCTTAACAGCCCCAAAGTCTACCAAAACCAACTGATTGTCTCTTGTGCGGCGAATGATGTTATCTGGCTTGATATCGCGGTGAATTACACCTTGACGATGCACAAAGAGCAAGATGCTCAGAACTTCGTGCAACATTTGCACAACCTGGCTTTCACTCCAGCTTTGATGGGCAAGCAGCTCTTCACTCAGAGGATGCCCCTCAATAAATTCTTGTACTAAGTAAAATTCCTGGTTTTGATCAAAGTAAGCCAAAAGTCTGGGAATCTGGTCGTGGTTACCCAGTTTTTCGAGAGTTTCGGCTTCATTATGGAAAAGGCGCTTAGCGGTGTCAAACACTTTCTGTTCGGAGTTGGCAGGTTTGAGGTGCTTGACAACGCAAACAGGATTTCCAGGTCGTTTGGTATCTTGGGCAATATAAGTTTGACCGAATCCTCCTGTAGCAAGGACTTTGATAACTTGATAACGATAGTCTAGCAGCTTGCCGATCATATTCACTCCCCTGTTCACACCAATTTTTAAAGGTGATACTAAATATCTCCAAATATTCCTAACTAAAATCCGCTATCTTGAGAAAAGATTTAGACGTAAAATAGAGTTTTTTAATAAAAACATTATTTTGTCAAGCTATATCGAGCTATGAAAAGCCCATGCCACCTAGAATAGCCAACCCAGTTATATGGCAGCAGGCTGAACTCCTCATGCAACCTGCTTTCATTCGTCTTGTCGATAATATTCGCAAGCAACTCGATGTTTCTTCTTGGAAGGGAACTTACCAGGATATATTAATTTGGCCCTCTGAGGCGACTCAGGAAACTAAAGCAGTCGTGACGAAGCTTCTAGAAGAACTTGAAGCTGCAACACCGGAACAAGCTTTGGAAATTAGAGAAACTCTTTCGCGTCTCCCAGTGCCCCATCCAGGATATCATTTGTGCTTGCAGCGTCAAGAGCAAACAGTCAGCATTGATTTTTGGGAATTATGCTATCAGGTGTGTTTCATTAACTACCCGGAAAAGGAAGAAGTTAGTATTGATACTAGTCTGATAGACGAAACGAGTGATGTCAATTGGCAACAGTTGGATACGAAAGCAAAAGATGTGGTGGAGCAGGTGTTTGCCAATTTGCCTTCTGTGGGGTGAGTAGAGTGAAACTTTGAGGTCAAAGAAAGCGTCAATATGCACATTCAGCTTTAGATAATAAGATAGTTTGGTTATTCAGTTAAGTACTTGAGACAATTAAAGTAAGACTCCAAATTATAAATACCGGATTACAATATAATGTCCAACTATCCATTGCCACAGTTTAAAATGCGCCGTTTGGCATTAGCCTTGTTGCTACCAGCTGCATTTTTGTGCGAGATCGCTTCTCCAACTCAAGTTCAACCTGCAAGCGCACAATCATCTGGGCAGGGTCAGCCCCTTTATCTCAATGCTCAAGTGCAAGAGTATAATGCTAAAACCCAAGTCGCAACGTCTCGTGGCAATGTACAAATGTCATATCCGGCTCGCGGGATTCAGGCAACAGCCGCCCAAGCACAGTACTTTACAAAGGAACGCCGCATTGTTTTTAGCGGTAACGTTTATATTTTGCAAAAGGGTGGCAACAGTATCAAAGCTGATGTTGTGACGTATTTAATTGATGAAGGGCGATTTGTTGCTGCACCTCAAGCTAATCATCAGGTAGAATCTACGTACATTGTTAACGATACTAATCCTGATAGTCAATCGGCTGCACCAGTTCAAAAAAAATCACGCTCAAAGTGATGACGGTAGCGATTTTATCTGAGGGGTTTGAAATACACTGGTTAAGAAAAAATTTAAAAGCCAAAATAGAAAAAAAGGGCGACGACTGTACCCAAATTTGCTTGTGGAGTTTGAGTCAAATAATTGTACGATTTCATGCCTCTAAATTGATGCTTTGATGGTAATCGGATATCAAAAATATAAAATCACTCAGGCTCACAAAAGGCATAATTATAGTGAAAATTGTCTTACAGAATATTCACAAATCCTACGGCAAGCGAGTCATTGTCAATCGTGTTAACATTTCCGTTGCTCAAGGTGAAATTGTCGGTTTACTAGGTCCCAATGGAGCTGGTAAAACGACAACTTTTTACATTGCTACAGGTTTGGAAAGACCAGAACGAGGAGCGGTTTTGCTGGATAATCAAGATATTACAACACTACCAATGCATAAAAGGGCACGACTGGGCATTGGTTATCTGGCTCAGGAACCTAGTGTTTTTCGCTCCTTGAGCGTGCGGGATAATATTCTTTTGGTACTTGAGCAAACTCATGTGCCTAACTGGCAGTGGGCAAAAAGAACGGAAAACTTATTGCGAGAGTTCCGTTTGGAAAAAGTGGCTAATAGTAAAGGAATTCAACTTTCTGGTGGAGAAAGACGTCGTACAGAATTAGCAAGGGCTTTAGCGTCGGGAATTGATGGACCAAAATTTTTATTTTTAGATGAGCCATTTGCTGGAGTCGATCCCATAGCAGTTGCAGAAATTCAGCAAATTGTGGCACGACTGCGCGATCGCAATATGGGCATTCTGATCACAGATCACAATTTCCGTGAAACTCTTGCTATAACAGATAGAGGCTATATCATGCGCGAAGGGCAAATCCTTGCTTCCGGAGCTGCTGAGGAACTTTATGGCAATCCCCTCGTCCGACAATATTACTTGGGCGACAACTTCCAACTCTAAATTTGATTTGGTCATATCTCTTGAGTTTCAATAGTAAAAATAAATTATTTATCACTCAGTTTTGACGATTGTAAAAGAACTTTTTTCCTATTAAGTCTCAGTTAGTTTGATTAAATTATGATACTAAGTATAATA
>JAQYWP010000375.1 GCA_029379285.1 Rhizonema sp. PD38 | reverse complement strand
TCCTCACCTGATTTCTCGAAACTTCTGACAATGGCAACTTAGGATTGCGTTTATACTCAGTTCTTGAAAAAGAAATTTCTGAGCGCGGATAATCTTCAAAAAAACTGCAAAGATGCCAAGGCAATTTTTGGATAGTAATATCTTGAGTTTCGATAATAATCCGTATTTCATCTGCGGGATTAAGTGTAGCACGTAGCTGTCGGCTAATACTCACAATTCCTGGTGATTCCAGCCAAATATTAATACTTAACTGTAATTTTTGACACACATTCTTGAAGTCTAGTACAGAGACATTTGTGATTTCACTCTCATTAATTTCCAGTTCATCATCATCATTTTCTTGTGATGCTTGCAAATGAGGAGTATTTCTAGTCTTATCTTGCATCGATGAACTTGTTAGGCAATTGTGCAAACACTGATACATTAACAGCCAATTTCGATACAAGTCAACCAAATTGGATGCTGGTGGTAAACTACCGACAAACTGCTGCGGACGAGGATTATTTAATTCCCATAACTTAGCACTCACAACAGGAAATCCCTTGTATAAATTACCATATCCCAGATTGATGACAACAGAATAAATCGCATTGTTCAAGCTTTTTGCCACATCTGGGTGTTGTTCACCGAGCAGGCGTTTTGTCATCTCCAAAGCTTGAATGTACAACGGTTCGGCTTCGCTGTAACGTCCAAGTGAGTCGTATAGTAAAGCCAAATTGTTCAAGCTAGTTGCCACATCTGGGTGTTCTTCACCAAAGCGTTTTCTAGTTACTGATAAACTTTGAGTATACCAAGGTAATGCTTGTTCGTAGGCTCCTTGTCCTCGGTAAAATCTACATAAACCAACAAATACACAGATTAAATCTTCATCGCCTAACCAATCTTGATAAATTGTAGCGGCTTCGGCAAGGTGAGGAATGGCAAGGCTGGCTTCAGCAATCTCTATCTGAGTGGGTGTGAGGGGAATATCTTGCGCTACTACTGTCATTGCTTGACAAAAGCCGCGCTTGAATAGAGATGCATCATGGTGCGTCTCTACTTCTGCTATATCTTCTAGTTTGAGGCGCAGTAATTCTCGAATGCGTTCGTGAATTTGACCGTTCAAACTTAATCCTGAGGGATTGAAGTTAGGGAAATGGATGATGCCAAACTCTGTTAACTGCGTTCCTATGTCAGTTCCGTTAACGTTCAACCAACAACACCCTCCTTCGGAATTTTCTAAGTTCTCAAAGGAGTAGCGAATCGCTAATTCTGTTTTACCCACTCCTCCCTCGCCTGTGACATCGGTAATTGCCACAATATCATTCTCGCGCAATAACTCATGTAACTGTTCTAGCTGTTTCTCTCTACCAACGAATGCTTTAGCACTGCTGGGAGAAATATTGTGCGGTATCTTAGAGGGGTTGAAATATTGTTCGTCTTTGTCTCCGTCCCAACTGCGATAATACCAATAGGTTGGAAGCTGTTTTTTCTCTAACTCTGTCAAGCTCTGTTTGACTTGTTCGGCAACGATTATCATATTCGGGGGAAAACTCTCCGCAGGTGCTTGCTCCAATGCTTGCCGCACTCCTTGAGAAAAGTGTCCTGTTTTCTGAGAGCTGACTTTAGCTTTTTCTCCATCTCTAGTGGCAAGTAAGACAAATTGTTGACTATCTTGCCTAGGCTTACCACTGTTAAATATTTTACTACCTAATTTTGTTGGTATTTTCGGAATATCTAAGTAATAATTGGCACAAGCATCTATGATACAAATCTGATGGCGAATTTTAAATAAATCTGAACTTAACGACAGTAGTAGTGAGTTTAAATCTATATTCTGCCAATTTTGCTCATTAGCGTCAGCGCAAAGTAATCTGCGAGCGCGTTCTGATGTGATTAAACCATGTCCCGCCCAAAAAATAAACAGCAAATCTCCTGACTTGCACAGCAGAAAATTATTAATAATGTCGTCAAGATGATACAAGGTAGCTTCAGCTACTGATAATTGGCATTGCCTCACTAGTTCCTGACTTTCTTCTAATGGCGACAAACATAGTTTGATATTCTCCTGAGGTACACCCTGCTTGTCACACAGCCACTCAGCAAACTTAAGAGCATCACTGACTAGTCCCCCGCCTTTGACGTTCCAAGTTGACTGGTGGTATCTTTCAATACCTACAATCAACCCGAAAGTTCGCTCTGGCTTGGCAGTCAATTCCCTCATTATGGCTACTTCGGGAGAACCTCAATAATATATTCCCAAGTTTTGTTTTGCTCCCAGTATGCACTATGGGAACGTGGAAATAGCTGCAAGCTATTGACTTCCTCATCCCTAACTTTAGCAAATATTTGACTTCCTTTATAGCTGAGGAAATCTCGTAAATCGTAAAGATTTAACCATTCAGGGAAGTATTCTGGCAAGGGTTGTGCAAATTCTAAACTGCAAAGTGCGTTAATTTCATACAAAAATGGCGCTTGGGAGCCTACTGTCACTAAATGTGCTACTTGAGGTAAAGGCTGTTGTACCAGTAAATCTACGCAAGCAATTCCACCTAAGCTATGCGCGAGTAATACAACTGGTGGTTCTGCTTGTTCAATAGTTTCTCTGATAAAATCGCGGATTTTTGTTCCTCGTGCTTGATACAGTAGAATATCACAAGGTATTGGCAAAATTTTATTTGTCACAGCCCCACGTTTTCCGACAACATAGTTTGTTGCGATGGGTAGTGCTAATCTAGCAATTTGTGCCAACGCCCAATCACCCAATCCCAACTCTGCTTCAGCAAAAGCCAGACTGAGTAACTCCACAAGTTGATCTCGCAATTTTGCATTAGTCAGTACGGGGGGGTATTCTTCTTGCTGTTCGCAAATTAGCATTGCTTGAGCTGCGATCGCTCTTGCGATCACATTGCTATATTCACCTAAAGATTCAGCCGATACATTGTGCCACACTTCACTATAAGCGTTAGAGTGGATCACAGCTTTTCGTGCTTCATCAAACACCTCTGCAATTCCCGCATCAGCTAACGAAGCTTGCAGCTCGCCTGACGGAGTCAAGCTATCAACACGAGAACGGAATTCATCTAGTGGACTTTCTGCAAAAGGGTTATCGCCTCCATCTTCACCCGGTTTGAGTGACAGCAATCGTAATTCATACAATGGGTCGTGGTATAATTGCTTCCATCGCAAAATTTCTTTGTCTTCCTCCTCTTCTTCATCAAGTGCTAGAGTTTGGTCATATCTAGGAATAGATGCGCCAGAAGCCAGTAAACTTGTTCCTAATTTGTCACCCCAAAGACAGCGTTCAACCTTAACATCAGGACGTTGTGCGTGAATCTTTTGCTCTATTGTTTTAAAAGTTGCCTCGTATTCGCGCCCTCGTACTCCTGTACCATGTATAAATATGACGGTTGTCATGGTCTTTTAAATATATTAAAATTATTTAAGTGGGTCAGCCTTCATAAATCACTCTTGATTCATAGTTGCGCTCTCATACTCGCAAGAGCCTGACTAAGAAACATTTTTTTACATAATTAATCTTAATACCGTTTCTTTATGATGCTACGCTAAATATAGCGCTTCTCAACGCATACGCTTTATTGGATCGTGGATAAGAGGTAAATGACGAATGCGAATGCGATTTGGCTCGACTGTGACAACTGCACCTTGTTCAAAATTTTCTTTACATTCACTAAGTAATAGTCAAAAGCAAATTAAGAAGCAATCCGGTAAAAAGTCCTTAATCGCCTTGGTGATTGTCAGCTTTACAATTCTAAATTTCACAATCCTAGCTTTTCTTCAATATCACCTTGGCGCTCTTTTAATTTTAAAATGTTCAAATCTGCATCGATTTGGATCAAGAGAGAGTTGTAAAGGTTGACACCACTGCGCTCGGCTACAGACTTAGTTGACATCTTATGTTCAAGGGCATTTTGATTAATCCAAGCCTGTTGGACTATTGCTGCTTCTTTTACAGCTTCTAAACGCTGCTGATCGCCTAGCATACAAGCTACGTGCAAACTAGCACACAGGGTATGGTAAGCAGCTTCAAAGTAATCGTTTTCCAAAGCCTCCTGACTTATTGCCATCAGTCGAGAGTAGAGATCGTCATCTTGGCTTGATTTGGGCATAAGCTTTTTTGGGGTAGGGATTACATCAGTATATGTATAAGGTGTAGTTAGGCATGAAAAAACCTTAACTTAGACAGAGAGAAAGTAGTAGTTAAGGAGTGTGAGAATTAGTTAGTGGTATAGTAAAAGCGGACTGAAGAAAAAAGGCTATATACCAGATTTACGTAAGATACAGAGCAATTAAATAAACGAAAACCGCTACAATTCAATAGCGTAATCTTAATTATCGTTAATTTTTATCGAGTTACTTCTGTCTATTGGTGTAACCTCGCTCTTTATACATGATTCCATTATAATGTAACATTTAGCACTTGAAAAATACTTGCTTGAGAACGGGTGCGGCTAGCTTGACAAAAATATAAAGAGGTTAAAAATCTGACAATACCTAAGCTTCTTCTGCGGTTTCTATAACTTTTTCGCTTAGAAAATGTTTAAAAAGAATTTTTCCGAATGCAACCTCTTCCTATGTTCGTATATACAAAAACTAAACTAAGACATTTCCTACCAGAGTAGTAAGTTTAAAAGGACGGCTTTCGATATTTTTAACATAGTGAACAAAAAACTTAAAGTTGGATAAAAGCATCTCTTTGGGGATGCCTTTTTTTCAAGGTGATTTTTGCATTGTCGATAGACATACAAGCGTAAATCAGTGATTGCTGAATGTCTTCATCTTCTAACTCAGGAAACTCATGATGCAGTTCTTCTCGGTTAGAATAGGTTGCCAGTAATTCTATTACACGACGTACAGTTAACCGTAAGTCTCGAATACACGGTTGTCCATTCATTCGAGCAGGATTGAATTGTAATACGGTTTAGTTTCACGAGTGTCTTATCTATGTAGTGTTTCTAATCATCGTAGCACTCCCTACTCCACAGGTAGGGAACTTTTTTTACGGTGAACTAGGTAAAAAAATTTTTCAGTGGAGTGATGCTAAATAATGCCGCTAGACTTTAATCTAGTACAAGCGAACTAACTCGGAATCGAATGTCTGACTTAATTTTATTTTGGCACCGCCGCGACTTACGTATCTTTGATAATACAGGACTCAGTATCGCACGACGGCAGAGTCCAAAGGTTGTGGGCGTGTTTTGCCTCGATCCTAATATTTTAGAAAAGGATGATGTTGCTCCTGCAAGAGTCACTTATATGATAGGCTGTTTGCAATCACTACAACAGCAATATGCTCAAGCTGGAAGCCAGTTATTAATACTCCGCGCCAATCCTAAGCAAGCAATTCCAGCACTGGCGGTGGCATTAGGAGCCAAAGCGGTATTCTGGAATTGGGATGTGGAACCTTACTCCCAAGAACGCGATCGCCTGGTAATGGAAGCTCTGCAAGAAAAAGGCATCCAGTTTCTAGAGAAAAACTGGGATCAGATCCTTCACGCACCGGAAGATATTCGCACGGGTTCTAATAAGCCTTACACCGTTTACACTCCCTTCTGGAAGAATTGGAGTAGCAAACCGAAGCCCAATCCTGTAGAAAATCTGGAAAATGCCCAAGGTTTGACGGAAGCGGAAAGGGAAATTGCAGAGCAAGCTGGGGTTGTTGCACTGCCCACTGCTAAAGATTTAGGTTTTCATTGGAATGGAGATTTAGCGATCGCACCAGGTTATGAAGCAGCGAAAGAACGATTAGAGGAGTTTTGCGATCGTAGCATTAATGAATACAAAGAACAACGTAATTTCCCAGCAGTTGATGGCACATCCCAACTCAGTGCGGCTTTGAAATTTGGTGCCATCGGCATTCGCACTGTTTGGCAAGCCACCGTAGATGCAGAGCAAAACAGCCGCAGTGATGAAACAGAAGCAAGCATCTCTGCATGGCGACAGGAGTTAGCGTGGCGGGAGGTTTATCAACACGCTATGTATAATTTCCCAGAATTGGCAGAGGGTGCTTTTCGCGAAACCTTTAAAAGCTTTCCTTGGGAAACCAACGAAGAACATTTTCAAGCTTGGTGTGACGGAAAAACTGGTTATCCCATAGTTGATGCTGCAATGCGGCAAATGAATGAGTTTGGCTGGATGCACAACCGTTGTCGGATGATTGTTGCCAATTTCCTCACTAAAGACTTACTAATTAATCCTCAATTGGGAGAAAAATATTTTATGCAGAAGTTGATAGATGGCGATTTATCTGCCAATAATGGTGGCTGGCAATGGAGTGCTTCTAGCGGTATGGATCCCAAACCTATACGGATTTTCAACCCCGCCAGTCAATCCCAAAAATTTGATCCTGAAGGTGAATATATCCGGCAATGGGTACCTGAATTACGTTCTATGGATGCGGAATATTTAGTCACTGGGAATATTACTCCTTTAGAACGTGATGCCCTTGGCTATCCTCAGCCAATTGTGGAGCACAAGCAACAGCAACGGTATTTTAAAGAGCGTTATCAACAGCAAAAAGAGGGAGAAACAATTCAAGATTAAGAAATATATTGCTATAATGTCCGTAAAATCACCTAAAATAAAAACCCATACATCTGCTTACAGGGATGGCATACAAAGCACAGATGAAAGCGGGGTGCGGTTCAGAAAGAATTAAGGTTAATTTACCGGACATGATTTGAGATCGTGAAATTTGAGCTTTGGTGGGCAATGCCCGTATAAACCAACTACTGTAGAAGATTGCCCACCTTGCTTTCATCTCAAATTTTTAACTTTCTGATTTAGGATTGCTATATTTTAAACCTAGAGTAGTTGATCTTCTTTCTTAGTTTCCTTTACTCAGGAAGGGTTTTTACTTCACTCTAGATTCAGAAGTTGGTATGGTGCTTGGGGATAGGGACCGCGTCACTTTATTATTATCTTACCGATTCTATTTCTGCCATTTTCTGTGTACTTAACGTACATTCTTAAAAAAACAGCATTAAAGATGGTTGCCATCTTTCTTGGTAGCTTTGGTTTTATTTTAGGGCTGTGTTCAATTATTTCCAATTGGCATTTCCGGATGATGTATGCTCAACAACGCGGTTTACTTGTCAAAGATGGATTTGTCTGGAGCTTGTGGAATAACCAATTAGTGGATATGTTGGAGAGTGGATTCGGTAATATTGTACGGACGATAACTCATGCGCCAATCATTACCATTATAAATTGTTCAAAGGCGAATGAGTACGCCAGTAGTACGATAAATGTTTGGGCTAACTCTTTGATCTATGCAGGCGTTCCTTGGTACATTTCAGTGCTTTTAATAACAATTTTACTGATTCTAATGTATTTTAAATTACAAAATATTCACCGCAATCAGCCACTGAAACCGTCAAAAAAGCTGGCGGCAGATGGCTGACAGTGCGGCTTTCTTTTTAACTTCAAAACTATGAAGAAGCAGATTTTTGCAAATTGTCAAGTCGTGCTAGAACTTCTGTACTGTGAATAGCTGGATTAACTTTCACAAAAGTTTCGCGCAGGGTGCCTTCTGGATCGATGATAAAGGTGTGACGCATAGAGACGAAGCCAATCCAGGAACCGTAAGCTTTGCTGACTGCGCCATCTGTATCAGACAACAGAGGGAATTTTAACCCTTCAGAATCACAAAATTCAGCGTGGGAATTAACGTCATCAACGCTGACACCGATAATTTGAGCGTTTTTACCCAAGTACTTGGGTAAG
>JAQYWP010000374.1 GCA_029379285.1 Rhizonema sp. PD38 | reverse complement strand
AAATTTTTATGTTTTAAACAAGTAAGTTGGTACAAATAAACACAAATATTTTAAATAAATGTTAAGAGACTGTCTTTTGTACTAACAACCAGCCCAAGAACATGTCGGTATACAACCAGAAATGGCATTACCATTGGGCAGTTTAGCCCGTCTGAAGTTCAATTACTGAAACGGAGTAAACGATTATGCGTAGCATGTCCTTGCGGATAGAAGATTGGTGTACTGTCCCCAGACTCCCCAAACACTGGTTGGGATTGGTTAGAGGAGGCACCCCTTTTTTAAGTACAACTCCTCCCATAGCTTAATCTATTGATTCAGTGTCGGGAGGAGTTACGGAGCTAGTGGATAAAAAGATAGATTGAGGTTGTTATCGCATGGTTGACAAAAAAAAGAGGTTGAAAATTGCTTTGCTAAAAGCTTCTAATGCCTTAGCAAAACTTAGTAAGACTGGGTTTAAAACAGTATTAAAGCAGGTTATAGAAAGTTCTGCATTTTTAAGGAAAGCAGATTTCACTTCAATTAAAAAAGGCTTTCGTCTGACCAAAAAAGCGGCAGGCACCAAATTGAAAAGATCGTCGTTGCGTTCTGAGCGAGGTCAACGAGTTAATAAATTGACACGATTGGGGCAGCGTCTCAGTCACCGTGAGTGGAGACGCTACGCCTACATGCTTCTAGCAGGAAAGATGACAGGTATCTTACTACTAGTCTTAGTCGCATTTCCTTTCATTTCAACTTTCATGGGGTTACCAGCTGATGCTGCTGATCCCGTAGTCAAAGCGAATGACATTGTTAATCCAATCAACACCGTTTGGACTCTCATAGCTGCATTTCTTGTGTTCGCAATGCAAGTCGGTTTTACGATGCTAGAGGCGGGCTTCTGCCGTTCCCGCGAAACTGTCAATGTCTTGATGGAGTGCATCGTGGACACCTGCCTTTGCGGTTTGTTGTTCTACGCCATCGGCTTTGCTTTTATGTTCAGTCATGGCAATGGCTTCATTGGATTGAATTGGTTTTTCTTGCAGGGAGCTCCAGCCACCTACGAAACTACAGGCGTAGCATTTTTAGCATTCTGGCTATTTCAATTCGCCTTTGCCGATACCTGTTCGACAATTACTTCTGGTGCAATGATTGGGCGCACGGGGTTTGTCGGCGATTTGTATTACAGCATTGGCGTCTCTGGATTTATCTACCCTATCATCGGACATTGGGCTTGGGGACCAGATGGATTTCTGGCGACTATGGGCAGTAAGGACAATCTCCTACCTTCATTAGGAGTTGGCTTTCACGATTTTGCTGGATCTACAGTGGTACACACAATTGGAGGGTTCATTGCCTTAGCGGGGGCGATCGCACTCGGTCCACGCTTGGGTCGTGTGTTCAAACGCGATGGTGGTGGACCAATGTTACCACATGACCTTGTGATTGCGGCAACAGGCGGTCTAATTTTATGGTTTGGATGGTACGGTTTTAATCCTGGCTCTACGCTTTCAGCAATGGATTTTCAAGGAATTGGGCGCGTTGCTGCCAATACGACATTAGCAGCATGTTCAGCAGGACTGGTAGCCTTGTTTTTTGGCTTTCCAAAGACGAAGAAGTGGGATTTGGGTTATACAGTCAACGGGTTCTTGGCGGGCTTAGTCGCTATTACCTGCCCATGTTATTGGGTTAACCCGACAGGTGCAATTATCTTAGGTGCTGTGGCAGGTGTCATTGTCGTTTTAGGTGTTGATCTCTTAGAATGGCTGCGTATTGACGATCCAATTGGTGCAGTTCCCGTACATGGCTTCGCAGGCATCTGGGGAACGTTGTCACTTGGTTTGTTTGCCACTGGTGAATTCGGTGCAACTGGTCCTTTTGCACCGGATGTGAGTGCACCCTTAAAGGGGCTGTTTTATGGTGGTGGTTTTCAAGTGCTAATAGCACAAATCATTGGTAGCCTAATTATCACAATCTCCACATTTGCTGTGGCTATGGGGTTGATGTATTTAGTGAGTTTAACCAAGACACTGCGCGTGTCGAAAGAGGGTGAAATAGAAGGATTAGACTTGCACGAGCATGGCATTCAAGCTTATCCTGAGTATCTAATCGCTCCAACAGCTTTACCTGCTGGTCATAAAGAGCCTGGTGTTTCTCCACCTCAATCCACTGGTGGCAATTTCTAGTTGTTCAATCATAGCTCAGGTTGAGCTATATAGGTGAGCGCAAACAAACTGGAGTGTTGAATTGGGTAAGGGTTGGTTTTTTCCCTTACCCTTATCATTATGTAAGTCAGATTATTTAAGATTAAAAAATTATTGAGTTCTAGGGAAAGGAAATGACCACTCGCTTCGCTCGAATTCAAGAGTCAAAAAAGGGATAATTAATTTCTAAAGTTAAGAGTTGGTGAAATTAGTATTAGCAAGCCTATTATCAATATCGATTTACAATTTTTCAACTCTCACCTATTTTTTTACTTATGGTAGGCAAGAGCCTAATGAAACAAGCGATTCAGTCCCTGCTGTATTTTATATGGGCAGGTTTATTTGAAATTGGGGGCGGCTATCTAGTATGGCTGTGGTTGCGAGAAGGTAAGTCAATTTGGTTAGGAGTTTTGGGTGGAATCGCTTTGGCTGTTTACGGAGCGATCGCCACTCTCCAACCAGCTAATTTTGGTAGAGTGTACGCAGCATACGGAGGTGTATTTATTGCTATGGCAATGCTTTGGGGTTGGAAGGTAGATGGAATTGTTCCTGATCGCTATGATTTAATTGGAATGTGTTTGGCTTTACTAAGTGTTTTAATGATCATGTTTTTTCCGCGAATGTGAATATAAATTTTTTAAAAGTGATATGAAAATGGACATCAATAATTAAACAATGAAAATCTAGGTTAAGTAGATCCCTCAATAAACAACTTTGCTTTTCAAGCAATCAAGTATTGACGAAAATCTTTATAAGTAATTACTTAAGTTGCTAGTTGGTACTAGTAAACTGTATAACGAGATACAAAAAATATATTTAGGTATGGTTAAATACTAAAAAATATAAGCTCATACTGAAAAAAAAAGACGCTTTTTGATAATTAGCAACTTGCATGAAATTGAATAGGCAAGCTCATCAGTCAAGCGAGTCAGTTCAACCCAATCCAGTGGTAGAATATTTTATAAAATCTTTTACCAGGATATTAGTCGCCATCTTCCTCGTTGCGATGATGACAATTATCGCTCAACGTGCATCCACCTTCGCTGCTGGATGCAATAAGGCAGCAACTGCTCCTCATGTCCAACAAGATGTACAAGCAAATCCCTTTGTGCCGCCTCAAACTGAAGTTGAAATTGAAGGTTTAGATCTTGCCAAGACTGGTATTTTGGCTTATCCTAACTTTTCCATAACTGATCGCAGTTAGTCTGTACCTAAAGATTTCTCTACAAAGATCTCAACCTTGGAAAGGTAAACGGTTATCAGGAGGTATTCGGTAATTGGAAATAGGAAATGGGGAATTGTTTTTTCACCCTATTCCCCCTCAGCCTTCATACAAAATTGTTAGTACTAAGAGACAAAAAAGTGTTGAAGAAAGTTGTGATAATTGGGGCGCTCGCCCTACTACTGATATGTGGTTCGTTTACAGGTAATGCTTTAGCTGCACCTGTTGATGCCAATGCAGCAATTACTAATGCTCAAACGGCTGCTGATACAGGGTTTATGCTGATGGCAGCAGCCTTGGTTCTGCTGATGACACCAGGGCTGGCGTTTTTCTATGGTGGATTTGTGCGATCGCGCAACATCCTTAACACCCTGATGATGAGCTTCGTGTTGATGGCAATCGTCGGAGTTACCTGGATTCTGTGGGGCTACAGCCTTGCATTTGCACCGAATCTTTCAGTTTTCGGTAAAGTTATCGGTAATTTGAATTGGGCATTTATTGATCCAGGAGTAGTCAAGTTAGATACAACAGCCTATCTACCTCACTTTCCATATGAAAATGCTCTCAAGACAGCCGACGCTAACTATAGCGACATAACATCCTATGCTCCAACAATCCCTCATCAGGCATTCATGATTTACCAAGCCATGTTTGCCATTATCACGCCAGCCTTGATTTCCGGGGCGATCGCAGAGCGGATGAGTTTTACAGCATACTCTTTGTTCGTGCTGTTATGGTCAACTTTTGTGTACTCTCCTTTAGCTCACATGGTATGGGCGAAAGGAGGATTCTTGGGCTTGTACGGTGGGTTAGGAGCGCTCGACTTTGCGGGCGGTACAGTGGTACATATTAGCTCCGGGGTTTCTGCCTTGGTAGCAGCGATCGTCCTTGGCTCCCGGAAAACCTATCCCGAACGCCTCAGCCCTCCTCACAACGTTCCTTTCATCTTACTAGGTGCTGGGTTGTTATGGTTCGGTTGGTTCGGCTTCAATGCTGGTAGTGCTTTGGCTTCTGGTGGGTTAGCAACATCTGCCTTTGTCGCCACAAATACAGCAGCAGCAGCAGCAGCTTTAATGTGGCTCATCCTCGAAAAAGCTTTGCGCGGTAAACCAACAGCCGTCGGTGCAGCTACAGGAGCAGTTGCCGGCTTAGTGGGCATTACTCCAGCAGCCGGATTTGTGACACCGTTAGGAGCAATCTTAATTGGAGCAATTACCTCCTTTGTTTGCTTCTATGCCGTTAGCTTCAAGCACAAACTGCACATTGATGATGCCTTGGATACATATCCTGTACATGGTGTTGGTGGTACTGTTGGGGCAATTCTCACTGGTATCTTTGCCACCAAGGTAGTCAACTCAGCTGGAGCAGATGGCTTGTTATATGGCAATCCGCGTCAAGTCGTGATCCAAGTTATAGCAGTTCTTGTTTCTTACATTTTCGCAGCAGTTGGGACTTTTATCATTCTGAAAATCCTAGATGCCACAGTCGGTTTGCGAGTCAAGGAAGAAGCCGAACTACAAGGCATGGATATTAACGAACACGGCGAAGAAGGTTACAACGAGGAGTTTGGAGAGCGGATTAATCTTATTCACAAGTAGTGAGAGTTTTTCCGTCCACCGTAGGGGCTTTCGGACGAGAGCCCCTACAAGTCGGAAACGATTATTATCCGTTAAACTCGTCGGGGGAAGTTTCCCCCGACGAGTTTAACGTTAATACACAAGATATTTATTTTTTCGACCTACTTAGTGCTATAAAAAATAATACGCTCAGCACTTAGTAATCAGAATTATTATGATTACTGCTGGTATCCTCAAATCTGATTCAAAGACTAGCTTAATTTAACGCCTCGTGTCTACTTCGAGCAAAACACTTCCTACTTGGGCATTTTTATCCTTAGCCGTCAATGGCATACTGATGTTAGCGGTGATCCTGCTCATTTTACGACATCAGGAATTGACCGCTTTTGTCAAGACTGCATTTTCAATCAACTCGAACCCTCAACCCCAAGCCACACCTCAATTAGGTTCGCGTCACCAACTCAATTACTCGCAGTGGGTAAACATCCTCAAGCAAGAAGCAAATGTTGCTGCCTTAAAACATCCTCAACATTTAAATATACTGGCTGGAGATTCTCTGAGTCTGTGGTTTCCCCCTGAATTATTACCCAAAGACAATAATTGGTTAAATCAGGGAATCTCTGGAGAGACGAGTACTGGATTATTAAAAAGATTGGATTTATTTGATCGCACTCAGCCGGAAAAGATTTTTGTGATGATTGGCATTAACGACCTGATTCGAGGAGTCAACGATAAAATCATTTTAGACAATCAGTACAAAATTGTACACCACCTGCATAAGGTGCATCCTAAAGCTGAAGTTGTCGTTGAATCGATTTTGCCGCATCAGTCGGAAGACGTAAATTGGCAAGGACGAGAAAAACTTCTAGCTATTCCCAACAGTCGCATTCGGCAGTTGAATCAACAACTTCAAGGCATAGCAGTAAAAGAAGGTGTGAGGTATATCAACTTATATCCTCTGTTTGCCAACGAGCAAGGCAATCTCCGTCACGAACTTAGTAGTGATGGTTTACATCTCAATCCAAATGGCTATTTAGTCTGGAGTTCTGCTTTACAATTGTACAATCAGATCGAACAAAGAAGCGAATCGGTAAATGGGGAATAGCAGTTAACAATTAGCAATTCCCATCTGTTATGGTATCCATTGCGCTCTTAAAATGAAAATTAGCAATATTTGACGACAAACTAATGGATACTAAAGCTTTTAAACGTTCGCTCCAGCATTCAGAGAACTATCATCGCAAGGGATTTGGTCATCAAGCAGAGGTAGCCACGCAGTTAAAATCTGAGTATCAAAGTAATTTAGTTCAGCAAATACGTAACAATAATTACATCTTAACTCGTGGTGATGTTACTATCCACCTAGCGCAGGCTTTTGGCTTTTGTTGGGGTGTGGAACGTGCAGTCGCAATGGCTTATGAAACCCGCAAACACTTCCCCAGCGATCGCATTTGGATTACCAATGAGATTATTCACAATCCTTCTGTCAATCAGCGCATTCTCGAAATGCAAGTTGATTTTATCCCTTTTGAAGCTGGAAAAAAAGACTTTTCTGTTGTTGATGCTGGTGATGTTGTTATTTTACCTGCTTTTGGAGCAAGTGTCCAAGAAATGCAGATACTTAATGATAAAAGTTGCAAAATTGTTGATACCACTTGTCCTTGGGTATCTAAGGTTTGGAACACAGTGGAAAAGCATAAAAAAGGCGATTTTACTTCAATTATTCACGGCAAATACAAGCATGAGGAAACAATTGCCACCAGTTCCTTTGCTGGCAAATATCTCATTGTACTGAATTGGACTGAAGCAGAATATGTTGCTGACTACATTCTTAATGGTGGTAATCGGCAAGAGTTTCTCACAAAATTTGCTAAAGCTTGTTCGACCGGATTTGATCCAGATCGAGACTTAGAAAGAATTGGCATTGCCAATCAAACAACAATGCTGAAAGGTGAAACAGAGAAGCTTGGTAAGTTATTTGAACATACAATGATGAAAAAGTATGGTCCCCATGAATTGAATAACCATTTTCAAAGCTTCAACACCATCTGTGATGCCACTCAAGAACGACAAGATGCTATGACAGATTTAGTGCAACAGCCGCTTGATTTGATGATAGTTATAGGTGGATTTAATTCATCCAACACCACACAATTACAACAAATTGCCGAAGAACAGGGAATTTCATATCATATTGATAGTGTAGAGCGAATTAAACCAGACAATTGCATCGAACATCGGCAATTAAATGGAACATTATCAGTAGCAGAAAATTGGTTACCTGAAGGTAAAATAGTTGTCGGAATTACCTCCGGTGCTTCTACACCTGATAAGGTAGTGGAAGATGTAATTGAAAAGATTTTTGCTCTTAAAGCAACTGCGACAGTAAGTAAGTAAGTAAGTCGGCATAAATAAATAAAAGTTTGTAGTAAGCGCTTCAGCGCTGAAGCTCTGAAGCGCAAATACGAACTATCGGTAGATCACAAACTTTTTCCCAAAGGGCGATGCCTGCGGCGGGCTGCGCCTACACCAACCAATTAGCCGGAAGAGAAAAGGTGGAAGATTAATTTATCGTGAATTATTTAGTCTCAAACAGATGTTAGCCTTCTTGTGTCAAGCTGTTGACAAAATATATCAAAGTTTTTACAGTCTGAGGTAATACCAAATTGGAACAAACAACGCTTTACGCATTTTTAGAAATATATGCACAACTTCAAACTATGACTAATAATCTATATAATCCAATACAGTTCAGTTAAGGAAATTAATCTGTTGAGGCTTGCAGAGGGGCAGAGGG